>NZ_CAWPRX010000037.1:0-20607 GCF_963890365.1 Tychonema sp. LEGE 07196
CACCTCAACCGAAACTCCAGCAGCATTTAACTCAGTGGTAATTACAGTCTCAGTCAGAACGTTATTATCCCCATCAAAAGTCCTATCAACCCTCTTACCTAACGGGTCAATCTCAGTTAAAACGTTCCCGCGACTGTCGTAAACATAAGTAGTTTCCTTGCCAAAAACATCCTTAACCTTCTGAATCGAATTATTCGGGTCATAAACCAACTCAACCGCCGAACCGTTGGCATCAACCATCTGCTTGAGGCGACCTTGTTCGTCGTATTCAGTCTTAACTCCACTGCGTCCCAACGAATCAATAACCTCAGTCAAAAAGTGCGGCCTGTCCTCATCTTCATAAACAAACCGAGTTGCATTATTCTCCCTATCCTTAACAGCAACCAAATCCCCCTTCGCATCGTATTCGTACTTAACCTTCTTCCCATCCGGGTCAACAACACCGACAATCCTCCCAGCAGCATCCCTCTCAAAAGTCACCGACTTACCAGTCGAACTTGCAATCCCCGCATCGCTAAAAGTCAGCTTATTCCCATTCGCATCAGTAGCAGTCAGCAAATCCCCAGACTTCGCATCAATCTCGTAAACCAACCCTTCCTTGGTAGTCAACACATAAACACTACCAAAAGCCGGATTTTCAGGATTGAAGGGCTGCCCGTTCACCCCGTAATACTCGCCGTACTCGTTCCTGACCAAATTCGCATCCTTAACCGTCAGAGTCACCGTCGAACCCTTCTGAGACTCAAACGCCGGCTTGTACATCGCAGCCCCCGGCCCAGCAGCCCCTAAATACTGATTCAAATGACTCGGAGTCGGCTTAAAAGTAAAGGTTTCCCGCTTACCTCCGGGTAGGGTGATGAATACCTTAGTCTTGCTATCAAATGCTACGGTATTGATGCCCAACTCCTCGTAAATCGGGTCAGCTTTCAAAGAAGTCTTCAAATCAGTATCCCGGAATTCCATCCGCCAGCCGTAGCCAAAATCATCGCTATTGTTGGCATTCAAAGAATCGTAAGTCCGAGTCACGTTAATCGGAATACCCGCAACTGGAACCGTCAAATCGGTAAAGGATAACCGGAAATTGCCCAACTTCAAATCGCCCGCAACATTCACCGTCCTTTCAGTAGTCGAACCGTTGCCGTTAGCGTCGAATGCAGTGAACTTGAGAACGTAAGCGCCGTTGGCCAAAACAGTCGGGTCAAATGTCGCAACCGTTCCGTTGCTGACAGCAGTCGTTCCGCGATAAACCTCCTTAAATCCTCCGCCATCGCCCGGAATTTGCCCGCCACCAACCGGGGCTACTTCCAATGTATAGTAAGCTAAATTGCTGTCACTAATCGTGCCGGTGATGTTGAAGGGCGCGGTGATTTCTGCATCATCTTCCAGGGCGATATTTATAACAGGCGCGTTGACATCGGTGGGGTCAATTGCTGCTACAGTTTGAGTGGCAGTTCCGGCATTTCCAGCACTATCTTTAGCTGTTGCAATTGCCGTGAAATTGCCTAAATTATTTACCTTGACAGATGCTTGACCTTGTGCATCCAAAACTACAGGAGTGCCGTTGATAGTCAAACCCAAAGATTCAACTTTCACGTTATCGACAGCATTGACGGTAAATGTGACCGAATCTCCGAGATTAGCTGTATTTTTGCTGGCAACAATATTGACTTTAGGTGCGGAAGTATCCGCGACAACACTTAAATTGTAAGAAACAGAAACAGTCTTGCCAAAAGTATCGGTGATAGCAACTTGCACCGGCCCCGTCGTACCGACATCAGTTGCTTGAGGCGTCCAACTAATGCGGCCGAATTCATCAACAGTCATTCCCGACGGCGACTGTATCAGAGAATAAGCAAGCAAATCCCCCTCAGCATCAGTCGCCCTTAAATCGTAACGATAGGTAGAACCAACAACCGCCGACTGAACAACAGGAACAGCAGGAACAATCGGTGTAGAATTTGCCCTTGCAGTTAATGTAAAACCTTGCGCCGCCCCCAAACCTCCAGCATCCGCAGCGCCTACAACTATTTGATGGTTTCCAGCAGTCGGGTTATCCCAAGTTAGCAATCCAGTTGCGGCATTAATTGCCATCCCCATCGGGGCTTTTAATAACTGATAAGTTAAACTGCCACCTTCCGGGTCAGTTGCTTGTACCGGATAGCTGTACTGAGAACCCAAAGATGCTGCAAATACAGGAGTTGAAACTACTGTTGGAGGCAGGTTGATTGCAGCAGTTCCCACAGACACCGCAAACTTCTGATTCCCTACCCCACCTTGGGTGTCAGTTGCTAAAACTTCAACAGTATGAGAACCTACAAAATTAGCACCAGGAGTCCACTCGATTAAACCCGTTCTGGCATCAATCTTCATACCCTCCGGTTTGGTTCCCAAACTGTAGCGCAGGGTATCGTTTTCTGGGTCAGTTCCAAATACTTGATATTTGTATGTTCCGTTGACTCCAGCAATCGTGACTGGAATGGATACAATCGCAGGCGGCGTATTAATTCCCGTTACTTTTAAGCTGAATTCTTGACCTGTATAGGAACCCAAACTATCAGTTACCCGGACGGCGACTGTATGTTCTCCTATTTGTTCGCTGGTTGGTTGCCAACTCAAACCCCCTGTTTTTGTGTCGATTACCATACCCTTGGGCGCACTGTCAAGACTCCAGAGCAAGTAATCTCCATCGGGGTCGGTTCCTGTTAGCTGGTAGCGGTAAACTTTTTCTAAGTTGGTAACGGTATCCGGTACTGAAGTAATGCTGGGAAGTCGGTTGGCGGTGGAATTCGATACGTTGACAGTCCAAGATTGGGTGTCGGTTCCACCTTGCCCGTCGCTAGCCGACACCGACACGGCGATGGGGCCGGTTTGGGCAGCAGTCGGAATCCAAGAAACCAAACCTTCTGAGTCAACGGTCATCCCAGCGGGTTTGGAAACTAATGTAAAGCTGATGGGGTTGCCGTCGGGGTCAGTTACAGCGAGTTTGTAGAAATAACCGCTGCCGGTGCGGGCTGAAGTGCGGGGGTCAGAAGTAATGTCCGGCGGGCGGTTGGGAATCGCCTCAATTACCCGCAGCGGCACTTCTAGCTTGGATTCGCCACCCTTTCCATCCGTGGCTTTAACTGTGAAAGAATTCGTTCCCAATTGTCCGGCTGTCGGCGTCCAAGTTACCAATCCGGTAGTTGGGTTGACTGTGATACCAGCAGGCGCGTTCGGTAACAGCGCGTAGGTAATAATGTCGCCGTCGGCATCCGCGGCTACTGCGCGATACTCGAATCGCTTACCGATTTGAGGTTGCAAGTCCGACGGCGGTATGGAGGCAAACAGCGGGGGATTGTTGGGCGGTATCAATTCTACTTCGACGTACTGCAAAGCTTGACCGCCTTTGCCGTCAGTGGCGCGCAAAACGACATTGAATTTCACCGTAGAAGGTGCCGAATCTCCCCGACCAAAAGCAATCAATCGATCGCGCGTTGCCCGCAATTCTTTATAATATTCTTCGACCTGGGCTGCTGTCGGAGTCCAAACTACAGTGCCGTTTTTCGGGTCAACGCTCATTCCTGGAGGGTTGAGAACTAAGCTGTAAGTCACTTCGTCGGCATCGGGGTCGGAGGCCAAAGCCCTGTAAACTAGGGGTTCCCCGGCTTTGAGCCCGAAGGGAGGCGCTACTGTCAGGAAGGTGGGGTCGGAATTCACAGGTTCTTGCGAATCTTTGTGGACGCCGAATAAATGAGTGAATGTTTGTCCCGCAGCCGTGACTGTATCTGTAAAAACTGAGGAACTGGGTGCAGTTTGTATGTAGTCGCTTGGCGCTACAGCCCGCACTTTGTAGGTACCGGGCACTAAGTTGTCAAAGGTAAACTGATAGTTTGTTTGACCCAAAATTGACTCGGAATCGTCCTTTTTGGTCAATTGCTTCGGTTCGTCTGGATCTAGCACTCCGTTGTTGTTAAGATCCAGATAGACTGGCACGTTTTCCATTAAGGGCTCGATGGTGTAGCGGGGGTCGAAACCGCCGAAAACGCTGCTTAACTGGTCTATATCGCTCAGTATTACTGCTTCTGGGTCGAGTTTTTTGATGGTATCCAGGGTTGAATATTGGCCGATACCGAAGGCTGTCAAGCCGATGCCTTTGGTTGTGAGGTCTGCCCTTACGGTCGCGGAGACTGTGGCATCGAGGGCGCCGTAGCCGTCGGACATGAAGATAATATTTTTGTCTCCCGGCATATAGGGGACTAATTGGTCGATAGCTTCTACGGCACGAGTAAAATCGTTGTGACCGTTGGGAATGGTGTAAGTGTCACTTGCCAGGATTTCCCGGATATCGGGGATGCCGTTGTTGTTTTTATCTGCCAGGGGCGTCGTGTAGGGCTGAACCCCAGGCGTTGCGGGGTCCATATCTTGAATTTGGGCGGTGTCTTTGTGGGGAATCAAGCCGATATTGACTCTATCGCCCAAACCTTGAGCTATTAATGTATCGATCAGAGTCAGGGTAGCGGCGACTTGAGCTTTGAGAACGTCATCAACCCCAGCAGGGCCGGCAAACGGGGCTGCGGTACTGCCAGAAACATCGATCGCCACTATAATAGCTGGATTGTTGCCCTTAACTAATTTAGAATCGCGGAAGCCGTTGCCGTTTAAGTCGTCAAATACGGCCCCTTGAATTTTACCCAAAGCGCCGTAAGCATCCACGGTAAACTTTTGCAAGCCCTTGCCGCCGCGCGGGTCTGCCACCTCCACGGTAAAGTCAGCTTTGCTCCCGGACGCCACATTTTCCGGGAACCACAGCAACTCTCCGCTATCGCCGTTAATCAATGCCCCCAGGGGACCGTCCACCAAGCGATATTTGAGTCGGTCGCCGTCGGGATCGAGCGCAGCCACCTGATAGCGGTAAATTTTATCGTCGAGTCCGAAGCGCGAAACCGGTTCGCTGACGATAACCGGATTGGCGTTAGTCGGGTCCGGCCACACCCGGATGCTGTATTCTTGAACGTCTTTGCCACCCTGTCCGTCGGAGGCTTCCAACTTCACGGGATACAAACCGGCCGTACCGGCATTGCTGCCCGCTTCTCCCGTCCCCGGAGTCACGACATCCGCAGCGGTTTTCTCGTAACGAAAAGCGCGGAATTGGTAATTGACCGGGGCGCTGGAAGTCCCGCCCTCTATTAACAGAGCGTACTCTCCTGTAGCTGGCAGTTCCACTTCCAAATCGTTGCCAAGCCAATTACTGCCGCCGTTTACCACCTTGTTGTCCGGGCCGATTAGCTTCCAGAGGTTTGAAGAATTGCCGACAATAGAATCGAAGAACAAGCGATCGCCCTGATTGCCCTCAAACTTGTAAAATTTACTCTGCTGTCCGTTTGTTAAAGCACCCGTTACTGGCAAGTTAAAGGGCATGGAAGCAGCAGAGGACAGTTCTAGGAGTTGGAACGAGTAGTTTTGATTGCTCGCTTGTTCCCCTTCTATTACCAGTTGGTACAAACCGTTTTGAGTCAGAGTGACTGGTGGGAAGTCAGTGGACTGGAAATTACCTCTGGTAAATACTGCTTCCCCTGTCGGGCTGTATAAAGTTGCAGAGACATTAGTTCCCACTATGCCGTTGAAAGCTACCCGCAGTCCTTCCACGCCATCAAAAGTATAAACTTTTGCCTCAGTCCCGGACAGCGTTCCCGATACGGGGCTGCCTATTTCTAAGTAGTTAGTTGTGGGACTTCTGAGACTGTTAGGCAACTCGGCGATGCGGAATTGGTAGCTACCATTTGAAGATGGGTAATAGCCGTATATTTGCAGAGTATATTCCCCTGAAAGCGGCAATACTTTGGGTAGGGTATTGTAGCGACTGTCTTGGTTGTCGAATACTTTGCTACCATCGGGGGCAATTAGGCTTGACCTGATTTCCCAGTTACTATTGTTGATGCTGTCTAAGAATATCTGTGTGCCGGCATTGGCGGTGAATTTGTAATTTTTAGGGTTGCCGGCTGTTAGCGTGCCGCTAATTGTAGAATTGAGTCCCGTGCTGGCAGTCGGTGCTGGCGTAATGTCGGTCGCCCTGAAACTATAGCTGACGGGTGAAGTGTTGTTTCCGGTAACGGCTAAAGTGTACAAACCCGCTGTCGGTAGCGCTACGAGAAAATCTGGCGAATTCCCTTGCGGGGTGGCTATTGCTTTGTTGTCAGGTCCGTAGAGCACCCAATTTCCATTGTTCCACGCAGCAGCATTTAAATCGAAGTTTAATACTTGACCCTGACTGCCGATAATTTGATACAAATCAACTTCCCCTATTTCAGCAGTGCCGGTATTGGGGGAAGTCAAATTCAGAGGGGAAGAAGAGGTCAAATCGCTCAATTTAAAACTGTAATTGCCTGTGGTATTGTTGCTGGCATCAATTACTAAGCGGTAAGTTCCGTTGGCAGTCAAAGCCTGTGGCAGCCAGTCACTATTTGTACTGCGGTTACTTATTGGATAGCCTGATGGGTCAACAACTAAGTTGCCAAAAGGATCGTAGAGTTGTACCGACAAGTTGCCGTTCCCAGTTATACCATCAAAAAACAGCTTTTCTCCAACCTTTCCTTCAAAACTATAGGTGTCTTTTTCACCTGCTTTATCGATACTTTGAGTAACTGTTTGTCCGAGAGTTAAAGGTACTGTTTTTAACTCAGGCATCACCACTGTTAATCCGTAATTATTAGGTCTATCCTGACCGGATAGAACTAATGCGTACTCGCCCGTTAACGGCAAAGCCAGTTCGTAATCAGTACCCAATCCTTGATAGGTCAGGCGTTTGCCGTAGGGGTCGTAAAGATAATAGTAATTGTAGGGATCTCCGGCTGTCAAATCGAAGTACAAATAGCTGCCTTCTGCACCTTGAAACTTGTAGACTTTAGCTTCGCGCTTGCTGCTGCCGAAATCGCCCGAAATAGGACTGTCTAAAGTCAATTGTTCGCCAGCCGCCAAATCGAGCAAGCGGAAACTGTAGGTGTCTCCCGCACTGTCAGCAGAGCCATCTACAATCAGCTTGTAATTGCCTTGTTTGGTAAGAATTACAGGTTCTCGATCGTATGAGGCATATTGACCGTTATACCACTCGCCGAAAACTGTTACTCCATCCGGATCTACCAACTTTAATGTCAGGTTTGCTGGGGAATTTTCCAAGCTGTCAAACCACAGTTTTTGACCGATCGTTCCTGGGAAAGTGTAGGTATCCTGTTCTCCAGCTTCGCTAATTGTACCGCTGGCAGTATCGCCGATTTGGTAAGGAGTAGTAATCAGGTCGGGCGTGACTATTTTGAGAGAATAATTATTGTTCGGTCTGTCATTTCCTGCAAAAATTAGAGTGTATTCACCCTCGTTAGGCAAAGCAGACAATTCATAGTCATAAGATAAACTTTGACCCAAAACTCTCTTGCCGTAAGAGTCGTAGAGGTAATAAGAATTATAATAATCGTTGTAGTCAGTGCGGTCACTGCGGTCAAAATAGAGAGGTTGACCTTTATTGCCAGTGAATTTGTAGGCATTGGCAGATTGTTTGCCAGTACCAAAATTACCCTCAATCGGTGAGTCTAATAAAGTAGTGTTTGCTTGAATTGAGTCGAGGAAGCGGAATTCATAAGCGCCTGTGCTGTCTCCAGAAGCGTCTACTTTTAGAGTGTAAGTTCCAGCTTCATCTAAAGTTAATAAATCTGTTAATTGGTGGTCGTAACCAGCATTTTGACTCCAAATATCTTTTTTGGTTGGGGAAGACAAGTAAGCAGTGATGTTGCTGGAAGCGAACAAACTGTCAAACCACAATTTTTGACCGGGACTCCCGGTGAAAGTATAGGTATCGTATTCTCCGGCTTCGCTTATTTCTCCCTTAATCGAATTGCCAATTGTGTGAGGAGGTTGAGTAACGATATCTGGCGTTACCACCCGCAGCTTGTAATTGTTGTCTGGTTGCTCGTTGCCACTGAAAACTAAAGTGTATTCGCCCGAACTTGGGAGTTTTACTAAATCAGAATCGCTGTAAATATATTGGAACAATAAGCGCTGACCGTCGGGAGCGTATAGGTAGTATGAGTTGTAAGAATTGCCCTCTGTGCGGTCAAAATAGACTGACTGACCCTCTGCTCCTGCGAATTTATACACGTGCGCTTCGCGCTTAGAAGTCCCGAAATTACCTTCAATATTCGCGTCTAAAGTTGTGGGATTTGCCGCAGCTAAGTCGAGAAAGCGGAAGCTGTAAGTTCCCGTGGCATCTGCATTACCATCTACTACAAAGCGGTAAGCACCGGTTTCATTCAAGACAGTCGGTTCGCGATCTGCCCCAACGCCTTGACTCCACAATTGTACTCCTGTGGGGCTATACAATGTACCGGTAATATTGCCCGCAGCAGCTAGGCTATCGAACCACAAATGCTGACCTTCGGTACCCGTAAAAGTATAAGTATTTTGCTGGCCGGCTTTGGTAATTTCCCCAGACTCCGTATTACCGATTGGCAAAGGCAATGTAACATCTGTTGGAGTAATTATCCGCAAACCGTAATTGTTATTAGTTTGGTTGTTACCAGTAAAAGCTAACAGGTACTCGCCGGAATTGGGTAGTTTTAGTTCGTAATCCCAGCCTCCGTATTGAGAAAAAAGCTGCTTGCCGTCGGGACTGTAGAGCTGGTAGTAATTGTACCAATCCCCGTCAGTGATGTCAAAATATAGGCGCTGGTTTTCTGAGCCTTGAAACTTGTATAGTACAGTTTCTAGTTTGCTCGTACCGAAATTGCCGAATATATTACTGTTATCTAAGTTCGGTAAAAATGTTGCGCCTGCGCTGTTGTCTAGCAGGCGGAAGCTGGCTGTAGTTGCTGAGGTATTATTTGATTGCAGCACCAAATAGTATTCGCCGTTAGCTTCTAAAGTCTGCAATGTAGTATCGCCTTGCAAATTAGTATTAGAAGCAATTTCCCGCCCGCTCGAATTTAACAGCCTTGCCGTGACGTTGGGATTGCTAGTATTTAAACCATCGAGCCAAACTTTTTGACCGGCTGCCCCTGTGAATTTGTATGCTTTAGTTTCGCGAGGATTTAAGGGGACATCGAGCGGGGCATTTAAGCCGAGTGTTGGCGATGCTTTGAGGTCAACCAATTGGAAGCTGTAATTGCCCGTGGTGGTGTCGCTGTAATAACCGTAGGCTTGTAGCTTGTAGGAACCTGTTTGCGTTAGTTGATAAGCACCGTAGTCGCTCTGGTTGTCTAGGTTGGTAAAAAACTCTGTGCCGTCTGGATTGTAAAGTCTAACTCGCTTTGTCCAGTCATTGCCCTGGCCGTCAAAATAAATTAGCGTTCCAGATGCGGCTGTGAAGGAGTAGTCATCCACTTCGCCCGGTACCGATAACGTACCGTCGTGCAACACTCCCAGTCCGCTATTGGGTGTTGACGGTGGTAGGGTGCTGTTGACAAGAACGTTATAGGGGACTGGGTTTACTGATGTATTCCGCAGGGCCAAGATGTAAGTGCCGTCAGTTGGCAACGTGCGAGTGAAGTCGCTGTTAAGGTTTGCCCAGCCGGCTCTGTTGTTCTCATAGTAGTAGTCAGGGTTCAGCAGGTTTTGAGGAGCGTACAGCACCCACTCCCCACCGGAATTCGGGTTCTGACTGTCGAAGACCAACCGCTGCCCTGCCGTACCGTCTACTTTGTACAGGACGGTTTCTTGGGCTGCCAGAGTGCCGTTGAAAGGGCTTGCCAACGGTAAGGAAAGTGCTGTGTCTTTGAGAAAAAAGCTGTAATCCCCAATAGTATTGGTATTGCCGTCAACGGTCACTTTGTAAGTACCCGGTTCGGTGAGGGTGAAGGGTTCCTTGTCCGAACCGGTGTTGCCGGTGAGAACCACTTTACCGTTGGGGTTCTCAATTTTAACGGTGATATTGCTGTTGCCGATGCGGGGGTCGAAGTATAGCGTTTGACCGACAGTACCCGTAAAGGTGTAGATATCTTGTTCGCCCAGCTTGCCGATGCTGTTGCTAACTAAGCTGTTCAACGCTATCGGGCTGGGGGAATCCGTCGTGGTAACTAGCTGAACTTTGTAGTTGACGGGCGTGCTGTTTTCTCCTCGCAACATCAGGTAGTAGTTGCCGTCTCCGGGTAGGACGTATTCAAAATCGCTTGCAAGTGCTACTTCACTGAGTTCATTATTGTTGGAGTTGTAGAGGTGCCAATTGGTGTTGGGGGAGTTTTCTTGGCTGTCGAAGTAAACGCGATCGCCTTTGGCTCCTGTAAATTGATAGAACTGTATCGCGCTCCCAGGATCTAGCGTGCCGGAGGTCGGGCTTGGGGCATCTTTTTGCAAGACTGGCGCGGCGTTGATATCTATCAGTCGGAAGCTGTAGCTGTCGGTCGATTCTCCCGAACCGTCAACGGTCAGCGAGTAGGTCCCGTTCTCCGGCAAAATGACAGGACTCCGCCAATATCCGTCCGCGTACAACAGAGAGTTGTAGCCGTCGATGACTTTGGTGCCGCTGGGGCTAACTAAAGTAGCCTTGTTGTTTGGCGTCTCCATCAGCGTATCGAGGAACACCCGCTGTCCTTTAGTACCAGTAAAGGTATAAACGTCCTGCTCGCCTTTTTCGCCGATGTTCCCCGACACTGGGAGGTTAAATGCCAGCGTCCCGGATTGCACGTCGGGAGTAATTACTTTGAACGAGTAATTAACCGGGTTTGTGCCGTTGTTGCCCTTAATTGCCAGGGTGTAAGTGCCTGTATTTGGCAGCACCACTTCCATGTCGGTGTTCTGGTAATTGTTACCGCCGGGAACTATGTTATTCCCAGCATCGTAGAGAGTCCAGTTTGTATTTACAGTTCCGCCTGGTGTATCCAAAAAGAGGCGCTGGTTTTTGAGGCCTGTAAACTGGTACAAATGCGTTTCTTGACCGGGGTCGAGGGTGGCGCTGATATTCGTATCTAAGGAGATGGGCGCTGAGGACTCCAAGTCCAAAATGCTAAAGCTGTAAGTACCCGTGTTTTCTCCGGCCGCGTCAATTTCTATGCGGTAAGTGCCGCTTTCTTTTAACGTAAATGGAGCTCCATCATCGCCGTACTCAAGATTGCGAATCGGCAGGTTGATGCCGCTGGGGCTGATAATTTTTACTGTGTCCAGCCAGTAGTAGTTCGGGATATCTTTTTTGTGGAACAGGCGATCGAAGTATATGCGCTGTCCCGGCTCTCCCGTGAAGGTGTAGAAATCTTTTTCCCCTTTTTCTTTGATTTCCCCATAAATGCTATTGGGTGTGGCGTTGCTACCTGGAATGATGGGTACTGTGATTTCGTCGGGTGTGATAATTTCAAAGGAATAATCGACGGTACTGGTAAAGCTGGACTTGCCTCGCAGGGCGAGTACATACTCGCCGTCGTTGGGCAAGTACAGTTCCATGTCGTTAAAGTAACCATCAGAGATGGCTATTTTGTTGTCTGCCGTATAGAGTACCCAATCGAGGTTGCCGGTATTATTTTTATCTTTATTGTCAAAGAAGAGTTTTTGACCTTTGCTGCCGGTAAAGCGATATATGTCGTCTTCGGAACCGGGGCTGAGGGTACCTTTGATGGTAGTATCAAAAGGCGCAGCGGGTACTAGACCCAGGTCGATAACGCTGAAGCCGTAACTGCCGGTGGCGTCGCCGTTGGTTGACGTTACGATGCGGTAATTGCCGGTTTCTGTCAGGTTGAGGATTTTGTTGCTGTCTAAGTTCGTTGATACAGTCTCGCCACTGGGACTGATGATGTCGAATTTCCAATTCCCAGCAGCACCGCTGTATTGCAGCGGGTCTATGTAAATGCGCTGTCCGGCCGTGCCGCTGAAGCTGAATTCGTCGCTTTCCCCTGGCAAGCTGATTTTACCCAGTACCGTATCTCCCAGCACGAGAACGGCCGGCGGCGTCCATTCTACAAGTCCCGTTTGGGGGTTAACTTTCATCCCTTCAGGGCCGAGAATCAGTTTGTAGCCGATTGTATCGCTGTCGGGGTCGCTGGCGTCACTGTCGTAGCGGTAGGGTGTATTTATCCAAGCATCCACCACGGGTGTCGAAGTAAAAATCGGCGGTCGATTTGGTGGCGGATTAATAGCTGAAAGCACATATTTTTGTTTGGCAACTCCACCTTTTCCATCTCCCACTTCCACCGTCACCGCGTGATTTCCAATATCTCCGGCAACCGTCGGCCAACTAATCTTCCCGGTTTGAGCATCTATCTCCATCCCCAACGGTTTTTCCAACAAGGAATAAGTCAGCGCATCCCCATCGGCATCAATAGCAATTGCAGTATAAACGTAACTTTTACCCACCAAAGCTTCCGTATTTGGTGTCGCCTTAAATTGTGGAACTTGATTTAACTGACTTAAAAATACTAAATCGTAACTAAACTGAACTCCTTGAGGATTGTAAAACTTTAACGTATCGGTTGATGTCAGTTCCCCCGGCTTTAAAATGCCGTCACCAACCAGTTTGCTAATGTCGTAATAAGGAATTCCTTCCGGCGTCATTCCGTCCGCATCCAACAGCCGCACCGTTGGGTCGCTAATATTGTTTATCCCTACCAACAACGTATCCCGCACCGGATACTGCCCCGCATTTTTTACGGCTAAATCGGCGTAAAGAATTTTGCTGTTTGAATTGAAGGAAGTCTGTTTGTATTCTGCTTCCAGCAGGCTCCCCACGTCCTGCAAGCGATTGAAATTGACTGGTACGTTAGGGGATACATCCTCGAAGGGCGATGCTGTTACAGGAGCTGTTGGAACCGCTAAAGGTTGAATGGCAATTGAGGTGATGCCAACTTGCGTTGCTGTATCGCTGTCGTTGTTGACCAACCGCACTTGCAGTGTAGCGGCGGTACCTGGAGTTATTTGCGATAAGTCTACACTGATATTAGAGCCGTTGAAAGTAACGCCCGGTGCCCGTTGGGGAGGCTGTCCCTCGGTGAAATTGAAGAAACTATTGAGCCCTGTTCCTACAGTGTGAACTAAAGAGCGACCGCTGGCATCGACTAAAGCTATTTCAAAAGCATCCTTGATGGAGTCGGAGTCAGAAGCGTCGAAGTTGAGACCGGCGATATTCACAGTCAGGGTTGACGGCACTGCTGGAATTGTAATGGGCCGTTCTAACTTTTCTGTGAAGGATGTTCCTTCAGCCAGCCATATAACGCCTGAGTCAGTAGCTTCGGTGCGGGTAAAAGTTCTGCTGGCGGTACTCTCGTTGCCGGCCTTGTCTGTGGCAGTAGCGGTGAAACTGTTGCTGCCAAGAGCTAATGTTACTCCTGCAAACTCAAAGCGTCCTGTAGAGTCAGCAGTAGTTATAGCTCCTGTTTCAGCTAGAATAACGGTACTTCCGGGGTCGGTTTGCCCGGTTAAGGTGACGGTGGAGTCTAGGGTTTGCCCGTCTCCAATGGGAGGAGTATCGAAAGCTGGGTTTAAGCCAAATGTTAGTTCTGGCGGTGTCGTGTCGAGGGTGAAGGGGAGTTCAAAGGTGCTGGTGTTGCCTTCCGAGTCGCTTGCAAGCAGGTATAGGGTGTATGTGCCGTCTGTTAAGGTGTTGCCGTTGACTGTGGAGAGTGTATTGGGGGTGAGTGCAAAGCTGCCGTCGGAGGTTAGCAAGTCTTTAAGTTCAATGCCGGTTGATTCTCTCGAAAAGCTGGCGCGGAAGCTGGCAATGTCGCTGGCATCAGTAATTGTTCCGCTGATGGCGGGGTTGTTGGTGATGCCGTCGGTACTGTTAGAACCGGTGTCGTTAACTAGCGCTGCTGCAATTGCGGGGGGCGCTGTGTCTGATGGCACTTGGCTGTTGGCGTATTCTATTAGCTGCTGTCCCAGCGGGGTGCTCCGCCATTCTCTGTCAGGGTTGATAACGGAATCCAGCAGCGGTGCGTTTCCTGTTGCCCCAAGCACTGTGAAGATTAGGTCATTGTAGTCGCCGTCAGAGTTAGCGGCTGACATATCTTCGAGGGCAAAAGTGTTCCCCGTACCTGTTACATCGGCGACCTGCAACACGTAAGATGTATCGTTGGGATTGGCTGTAGCGATACTGAATAAGGGGCGGTTTTCGGGGAACCAATTTCCCGAATATGAGGATTGGAGCGATGACTGTACTGTACCATTGGGGACTAACATGACGGCAAAGGTGTCGCCTGGTAGCATGGAGAAAGTTTTGATACCCTGATATTCGCCGCTGTCCCAGTCTCCGTCGAAGGGCATCGCACCGGTGAATTTGGCTCCTTCTATGCTGTCGCTAATTACAATGTGTCCGTTTGTGGAATTGCTTAAAACTCTACGGGATGCTTCGGCAATGAATTCTGGAGTTCCGGGTATAAATGCGGACATTCCCGCCAGGCTGAAAATGCCGAGTTCGCCTTCGTAGCCGCCGCCGTCAAATACATAGTCGAATCTGACTTTTCCTTGGTTATCTACAAGAAAAGTCCCGGGGATTGGTGAGTTGGCTGCTGATGTTATGGATAGATTTATCTGGGGATTGATATTGCTTTGGAAGTTGCCGGTACTCTGTGTGGAATAAGATTGAGTGTCTGCAATATTGTCTGAAAGTTGAGCAGATTTTTCGGTTGCTGACGCTAGCAAACCGCTGGTTATCTCTGCGGATTCCGGCGCAATTTCAGTATCAGAATCTGCAGGTAGAACAGCGACAGTTTCTATTGGATTTGAATTGCTATTATAAGTGTTTGAAGTCGGTTCGGGTGGGGATTTAAGAGTTGAGGGTGCAACGGTTGTTTCGACTTCGGCTTCAGTTATCTGTGTCGTAACTGCTGCTGTCTCTGATGGAGTTGAGAATAGTGCTGGTATTGAATTATTATCGGTTTGTATGTGTTGATTCGAGTTGGAAATTAGCGAGTCTGATTCGAGAGAATTAACAGTAATAGCTGGGGTTTGATCGGTTTCAAGTTTTGCTATGAAGGCAACAGTAATATCCAGTTTTATTGTACCAGCAGTGAATTCTGCGGGAGCTAGCGAATCTGTTTTTGTTGGGAATTGTTCGGTTTCTAATTCTGCTGTTATTTCAGCGACAGGGATATTATGTTCAACCGTATCATCCGCTTCGGGTACGGCAATAATTGACTCGTTTTTTGTGGGCAGTTGTTCGGTTTCAAGTTCTCCTGTTATTTGAGCGACAGGGATGTCCAGAACCACCGTACCAGAATTGATTTCTGCGGTAATAATCGACTTGTTTTTTGTTGGTAATTCTTCGGATGCGGTAGAAACATTGGAGTTGGTTTCTTTTGGTGATTGTTCGCCAACATTAGAGACAAGCGAGTCTGTTTTGGCTGGAGATTGTGACGCAAGTGGAGCGGTAATTGACTCTGTTTCTGCGGGGGGTTGAGAAATGCTTGCAGTTTCAGTTTGGTCGGTTTTTATTGATTCAGCCCCTACTGATTGATTGACAAGAGATTCTGTTTGAACTGGCTGTTTAAGTTCCGAAACTGAGTCAGTATTGTTCGGAGATTTTTCTGGGGTTTGAACTGCTGTCGCTGTCGTCACCGCTACATTTTCACTGGCTGCTGTTTTTGGTATTGCAGCAGGTTCGGTTTTTAATGGGTCAACTTTTTCTGAATCATTCTGTTTGTCAGTTAAAGCTTGACTGGCAGTTTGTACTGGGTTTGTGGAATCGGTTGAGTTGACTTCTGGGTTGATATTAGTGTCAGGTAAAACAGGGTTAGATAGGGCTGGAATTAATGGGGCTGTTGGGGGCTGTGTTGTCAGCGGTTCTTGAGAATTTGAACTGGGTTTTTCGGTCGGTATTGCATCGACTGTTGGGGATTTTTTGTCTGAGTCTATCAGGGTGCTAGCTTCGGCAAGTGGAAGCTGTTTTTCTGAGTTTTTTGTTTCGGAAGTTGAAGGAATTGGAGCTTTTTTATCGGAGTCTATTTTGTCGGAAACTTCGGCAGTACGAGATGGTTCGCCTGAGTTGGTTTTCTCCACAATTGTGGAGTTTTGAGATTGCTTGTCTGAGTCTATCTTGTCGTCAGCTTTGGCAACTGGGGACTGTTTGTCTGTAGAGGTTTTATCGGTTGAGGGTATGTTTGGGCTAGCCGCAATAGTTTCGGTTAAATTTGTTACTGCAATAGTTTCGGATTTTTCTGATGAAGTTGTACTGCGATCTGGTATTATGGTTGATGCAGTTGCAGGTGATGTTTTGTTGGGTTCTGATTCGCTTTTGAATGTAGCTTCTGACGATAAGGGTGTTTTTATATCTTCGGATTTTGAACTTGTTTCAGGGGTTGCGGGTAATGGTGTTTTGGGAGAAGCTTTTTCGCTCGTTGTGGATGTAGTTATAACGGGTGAGGTTATTGGATTCGGGTTGGTCAGGGAATCTCCTGAGTCTGAGTCGAATTTGCCAATTAGGGGGTCAATTTCAGAATTTGCTGCATCTCTGGGGTTGCTGTTAGTTCTGAGCTCGCTGATGGTAGCAGAAGGTATGCTGTGAATATCGGAGGCTTTGTTAGTAATAAAAGCATCGGTTTCGGCTCGACTGAATTCGGATTGTGGCGGCTTTGCGGTTTCTATTAAGTTAGGTTGTTCGGAGTTTTCAGAAGAGCCGGGAGTTTGATATAATAAGGTTTTGTGAGTCGGAATTCCCGGCAGTTGTGGGGCGAAAGTTGGGGCAAGTCCGGGAATTAAGGATTCCACTTCTATTAAAGGTTCTCCAATCGGGTCTGTTAAAGGCACTCGCTTGCACTCCTGATTTGAGGGTTAAATTATAGTTTTGGTAAGCTTGGATGCGTCACTTATCTTTTTGAGGAGATGCGAGTTGCAATTATGTTACCCGCTTTGGTCGAGTCGCCTGTTTGAATGGAGTTATAAGGCGAATACGTACTCCTTAAACGACTGTAGCCCGCCTTCGCTATTGTTACTCGCTTTCGCTATTTATTGAGTCCTAGACTCAATTTATTCAGTCTTAGGCTCAATTTATTCAGTCCTAGACTCAATTTATTGAGTCCTAAACTCAATTTATTCAGGACTCGATTCAACGGGTCAATTTTGACACTATTTGTAGTGGTAAGGCGGGGAGCGGCGCATCATACAAGTAGAGTCTATGCGTCCAGGACTATTATTATTGATTGTTTGCTTGATGTTCGAGTTCTCAAACTGCCTGTTGTAGGGTTGACAGTCAAGGTAGGGGTTGCAAAACTTGTATTTTTGCTACTTTTTTGGGGAAAAGGCAATCGGAACGGCTTTGTTAAAGTCATGGCTGCACCCTTGATTTTTAATTGATTTGGCGCGAGCGCCAAATCGAGCGAGGAATTTTTACTTGCACTTACTCGAATAACGGCAAGCGAATTGTTGCTAGCCCTTATTATCACTTAGGCTCGCTTATAAATATATAGTGTAAATACAGAATTTTCTAGTTGTTGCTGCTGCTGCGAGTCAGGAGATATTTCCGTATATTTACTGATAATTGTTAAACTTATGTCAAGTTTTGATGAAAATAACTGTTTTCATGCGAGAAAATGGTTGGTTCACGCAGGAAATACTTAAATTACGCAGGAAAATACTTAAATTAACTTTTCCACCGCCGCGTCGCGAGAGGAAGCGCCCGTTTCCTCTCGCGACGCGGGCACCGCTTGGTTCGTCATGCACCGCTTGGTTCGTCATCCGCCACTCGGACACCCGACTCGACGCAGGGCAAATCTGGCAGTGGTGGCGGTGTCAGCAACCTGACTCTCAACTAGAGCCAATTTTCTACCCGGGAGCTCGCTCGTTCAAAGAGAGGCATCCTGGGTTCGTGGAGAGTCCGCCCGCTCTGAATGCAGGCATTACCGAACGGCGCGAGCGCGATCTCTAGCTACAAACACTTTCCTCAGAGAGCGGTATTTGGGAAATTTGGCGATCGCTATTTTTGAGGAGCGATATCAGCGTACTCTCCTGGCAACTGATGGGGCGTTAACAGATGTTGAAGAGCAATGCAGTAATGCAGTTTGAACCGGGCAAATTCTGCCGCGCCGACAACCGCCACCACATCGGCTGTTGTGACAGTTGTCGGCGTCGATCGCCTCCACAAAAGTCGCCACAACAACTGCCTGAGCAATGTGAGCAATCGGCACAGTCTCAGAGCGGGTAAAAATCAAGCGCCTTGATACCTAAGATTCCCCATTCATAAGGGTGCATTATTTCTATTTCTGCACGTAAAAGTTAGGTTTGCGATCGCAAAAACATTGCTTGCTACCGTCCATCTCTGCTTTTTGTGCAAGCTTTCTACCTTGCATAAATTTGCATAAATTTGCATAAATTTGAGTTTTTATGAGTTTTTTGTTGCTAATTAAGCCAAAAACAGCGAACACTTCAATTTGCAGCTTGCACAAATTTATTCAAAAAAACTCAAATTTATGCAGAAAAACTCAAAAAAACTCACTTGAGAAAAGTGAATTTTGAGGGTTTTTTCCGTCCTGGTACGCTTAAGAATTATTTAAGATTTTTACAACAAACTCTGCAATTATGAATTGAAGCAATGGAAATTGCAATTGATTCAAAACAGGCTCAAGATTGATAATTTAATCTCAATCTCTCGCTGAGCCGAACTAATTGAATAGGTTGTTTCTCGCTGAGCCGAATTAATCGAATAGACTGTCTTGAGTAAGCCGAATTAATCGAATAGACTGTCTTGAGTAAGCCGAACTAATTGAATAGACTGTTAAGATTGCCTAAAATATTGCCCCCCAGTTATTCGCTATGCAGCTATTCGTATCAATCTTCGGAACAAGGGCGGTAGCCATTTTATAGCAAGAGTTGTAGTTCAGTTGGCTTGTGCGTGACCGTTGCTCTTGCAGCCATCCACCAAGCCTGTTGGTGTTCTATTACATTGGGTACGACTGTTTCCAGCATAGATATCTGCGGGTTCATACAGTGCAATACTTCGGACACTTTTTAATGGGCAACGGTAGAATGCGGGTTTTGGACTCCAAGTTCGCCGCGCTCGCCAACGGTATAATGAGGGTTTGGGCCGTTTCTCTAAAAACTGTCCAGGGTATTGACAGTGAGGAGCCTGTTTTAAGTTCGCCTTCTGCCAAACGTTGCTCCCGCACTCGACCTACTCTCAGTGCGTCAATCAAGCTAAGCAATGTGTAGAGTTCTGGATCGTTTTTAGCAGCTTGGGGGACTGAACGGTACAGAGGCGCGATCGCCTGCCCTCTGACGACACCAGCCAGGGTCAGGCCAGACATAAACCTCAGACGGTGAGGCAATTAGCTTGCTTTTCAACGGTTCAGCAGAATGCGCTGTTGGCAGTCCCCGACTTTAATTTAATGTTCGGCGCTCGTTGAAGGGCGTGAGCTATTTCGGGAGTACAGCGATCGCTTGTGTCTGAATTGCGGTTGTAGGAGCGATCGCACCATAAGTTTCATCCATTCGGCGGTTAATTTCTTTAGCAGTATAAATATATCGCTGAACATTGCTGTTGCTACTGCCCATACCCGCTTTTCGTATGTGCGCCTGTAGAAGTTTATGCTAATCCGCTTACAAGGACAAGCGCGATCGTATTGCATGGGAGTCAGTACCGATTGATGCAGTTGTTTTGCAGCCTGCATTAGTTTGAGCGCCAGAACGCACAAGCCTTGCTGTTTTAAAGCCAATTTGTGATCACAAAAACATTGCTTGCTATCGCTCATCTCTGCTTTTTTCCTTGGTTTCCCAGCTTGCATAAATTTGAGTTTTTGTGAGTTTTTGTGAGTTTTTTGCTGCAAATACTGCTTCGACTTCAGCTAATAGTTCAAGCTGAGCTTGCATAGTTTTACTCAGGAAAACTCACAAAAACTCAAATTTATGCAAAAAAAATCATGAAAAGCCAGTCTCAAGAAGTTAATTTTGAGGTTTTTTACCGTTCCGGTACGCTTAAGATTTATTTAATAATTTAACAGCAAGCTCTACACTCCAATTTTAGGCAAATGTAGCAGAGGCTCAAAAGTGGTAGCATTTATAGCAAGCTGTACTTTCACACTTGAGCAAGCAGAACTAATCGAATAGGCTGTTAAGATGGCCTAAAAGATTGCCGCCTCGGAACTCGGTTGAGTCAGCTATTGCATATTAATGTATCGGAACAATGGCGGTAGCGTTTTTCTCTTCTTGAATTGCAGTTCAGTTTGTTTGGCTTTATTGAATGCAGTGCTACCGCACTTTTGTACAAAAAAGCGAAGTGCCTCAATATTTTTTGGCTACCAGAATGCTAATAGCGTTACGAAGGCAAGCCAGTGAAATTTGTAGTCAAAGCAAATGCGGAGAAACTTGTTAAACTAGGCAATGAGAAGGCAGTGACAATTGCGTTCGCTTAACGCCACAGTTGTACTCGATTTCAGAGAGAGCGCGTGAGCCTCGCGCCTCTAAGTTTTAGGCCGTAACGATGCTACCCAAGTTGAATGGGGACAGTTGCGGCAATTGATGCCAGTGTTGCCAGAAAAGTCGCTACAACAGTATGAGCAATCGGCACAGTTGGATATCGGGTAAAATTAAGCCCTTTGTCACACTTGGTTAAGATCCATCAGTGGCATTGATTGGGACAGTGGGATATCGGGTAAAATTAAGCCCCTTGACACTCCATCTCTAGTTTTTAGGTGTTTGTGGCGATAGCTGCACGGCGATCGATTCAAAGCCAATTCTTTG
>NZ_CAWPRX010000038.1:0-20581 GCF_963890365.1 Tychonema sp. LEGE 07196
GAGGTGGGGGTGCTCCGGGTACGGGCGGGCGAGGTGCTGGTGGGTGCTGTTGTGTCATATGCGCTACCTTGGTTTGCTGAGAAGGCTGACTCGAACAGAGGATTTGTGGAAGTGGCACAATGCCGATCGCCCGAAGAGCGTCTCTTGCACAAAAGCTGGACTCTTCCGATCAGTCTATCCCAAAAGAAGAGCACACGGCGTTGCACCCGTAAGGAAATATTCTGCCCCTTGCAGGATGCGAGTCAAATCGAGCTACTATCGAATATGGATTTTCGACATGGGAAATATTTTTTTCCAGCCCACATTTTTACCTAGTAAATAAGTATAAATTGATACCCAACAAAATTGTTAAGGACTTAAACCGATGAATTCTGTCGATCGGGCTTTTACTCCAGCCCTGGAATTAGCGAAGTCGATCCGCGATCGGGAAGTATCGCCTCTAGAAATTGTCAATCTGTACTTGGAACGGATCGATCGATTAAACCATCAGCTTGGTAGTTATTTTACAGTAACGGCCGATCGGGCGATCGAACTAGCGACAGCGCAAACCGAACACCTAGCAGGCTTAAACAAGTCAGAGGAATTGCCACCGTTTTTCGGAGTGCCGATCGCCATCAAAGACTTGACACCAGTTGCCGACATTCCCTGTACTTACGGAGTTCAGGCATTGCACGGTAACATATCTCCCTACAACGAGTCAGTAGTCTGGCGGATCAAAGCAGCCGGATTTAACATTCTGGGCAAAACAGCAACCTCTCAAATAGGCTCATTGCCTTACACCGAGCCCCCAGGTTTTCGGCCCGCGCGCAATCCCTGGAATTTAGGCTACACGCCCGGAGGTTCCAGCGGCGGCTCAGCAGCGGCTGTAGCGGCAGGTTTGTGCGCGATCGCCCAAGGTTCAGACGGCGGCGGTTCGATCCGAGGCCCAGCTTCCGCCTGCGGTTTAGTCGGCATCAAACCATCGCGCGGGCGAGTTTCCTGGGCACCAGTCGGAGACTACCTAAGCGGCATTTCTGCCAACGGCCCTCTAGCGCGTACCGTGGCTGACGCGGCCGCACTTTTGGATGTAATGTCAGGGTACACAACCGGCGATCCGTACTGGCTACCAGACCCAAATCCCACATTTCTAGAGTCTGCCAGTGAAAAATTGGGCAAGCTGCGAATTGCTTTTTCTACCAATATTGCTCCCGTGGGTGAGGCAGCGCCTGTGTGTCAGCAAGCAGTGCTCGATACGGTAAAATTACTGGCAGATTTGGGTCACGATGTCGAACCGGGATGCCCCGATTTTACGGGTTTAATCGAACCCTTTACAGTAATTTGGCAGTCTGGGGCGGGTGCAAGCGGCATTCCCAGCAAAGTTTTGGAACCAATGAATCGCTGGTTGTTGGAAAGAACTGTTTCTGCGGGAGAATATCTGCGGGCGGTGAATCAAATGCAGGTTATTTCACGGCGGATTGTGGGATTCTTTGAAAATTTTGATGTCTTAGTTTTACCGACTTATATGCACTCGCCAATTGGCATCGGCGAGTGGGCTGATTTGAGTTGTGAGGAAACTTTGCAGCGGATTATTAATTGGGTTGCTCCTTGTCCGCCATTTAATGCTAGCGGTTTGCCTGCGATCGCACTTCCCGCAATTTTAGATGATAACGGTTTACCCGTGGGCATTCAAATTATCGGGCGGCCGGCAGCGGAAGCAACTTTAATTGCTTTGGCGGCGCAGATGGAAGCAGCAAAACCTTTCCCAGTTTTGAATTTTCAATAGGTTTGTAGTGAGAACTAAAGTCCTGGAATTTAGATAAAGACTAAAGTCCTCACTGACAACCGATATTTTGCTAAAAAACCGGGTCAATTCCGGTCAATTTTAGTTATTAACAATAACAACTGCAATTTTTCCAAAATCCCTCTTTAGATTGATAAATATTTAGAGTTTTTAGGGAAAAATTAGTAGCAATTCTGTGCGAATATGTAGGATAAAAATTTATGCTAGCTTCCGGGCCAATTACCGCTCCAGTTCCCGTTTTTCTGGTTCTTTTAGCAATCATGCTAATCGCCCCTCTAGTATTTGAGCGCTTGCGACTGCCGGGAATAGTCGGTTTGATTATTGCAGGCGTAATTGTCGGGCCCAACGGTATTAATTTACTGGAACGGGACGCTACTATGATTTTGTTGGGAACCGTAGGATTACTATTTTTGATGTTCCTAGCGGGACTAGAAACTAGCCTCGACGACCTCAAACTCAATGCAGACAAAGCTATCATATTTGGCCTGGCTACTTTTGCCCTACCGATGATCTTGGGTACGGGAGCAATGCTGCTATTGGGATATGGCTGGCTGGCTTCAATTTTAGTCGCTTCTTGTTTCGCTACCCACACGCTTTTAGCCATACCAATTCTCACAAAATTGGGATTGATGCGAACTCAGACTATTACTGCGACTTTGGGCGGGACTTTAATTACAAATGTCTTGGGACTGTTGGTGTTAGCAGTTGTTGTCAAAGCTCACAAAGGAAATCTGACTCTCGATTTTTGGCTGTTTCTAATTCCATCTCTTGCTATCTACACTTTTGCTACTTTGTGGGGAGTTCCAAAAATCGGTCGCTGGTTTTTCAAGAAATTCGGTCATGACGAAAACGCTGAATTTATGTTTGTATTAGCAACTCTATTTTTGGTTTCTTACGCAGCAGAAATGATTCAGATTGAGCCAATTATTGGTGCATTTTTATCGGGAATTGCCATTACTCAAATCATCCCCAAAATGAGTCCGCTGATGAATCGGATTGAGTTTATTGGGAATACGCTGTTTGTGCCATTTTTTCTGATTTCTGTGGGGATGTTGATCGATCCGCTAATTTTGGTGAAGCAGCCGCAGTCTTTGTTGGTGGCGGGGGTGATGATTTTAGCAGAATTGGTAAGCAAGTTTTTGGCAGCTTGGATACCGGGGAAAATCTTTGGTTTTAAGTTTCCGAATATTATGGTAATGTTCGGTCTTTCGGCTGCTCAAGCTGCTTCTACTTTGGCTGCAATTACGGTTGCTTTTAATATTGAATTGGTCGATCGCGTAACGGTGAACGGCATCATTGCCATGATTTTAGTAACTTGTGTCGCATCTCCTTGGATTGTATCTCGGTGGGGTCAACAAATGCAGGAGCCGGAGTCGAGTTTACCGGCTGCTACTTCGGGAAAGCATTCGTGGGGAGATCGAGTTTTAGTACCTGTTGCTAACCCGAATACGGAAGATAATTTGCTGCGTTTGGCTTTGATTTTAGCTAAAACATCCCAGGGAACTTTGCTACCTCTGCATATTTTGTCCGATCGCGGGGAAGCAATTTCGCCGGCACAGAAAATGCAGCAAACTCAACTTTTGAGGGCTGCGGAAACTGTCGCTAACGCCGCTGATTGTGCGGTGGAACCGATCGCGAGGATAGATGATGCGATCGATCGCGGAATTCTGCGGAGCGCAACCGAACGCGAGGCTAGTTTAATTGTTTGCGGTTGGAAGGGATTTTCTACGACTCGCGACAATTTTTTTGGCAGCATTATTGACAATATAGTGAGGCGATCGCCCGTACCGGTACTGATTGCTCGATTTCCCTATCCTATCCAGAATACAGCCAGAGTTATTTTGGCGATAACTGACAGCGATTTGAATCGGTTTGGATTTGCGGAAACCGTGGATATTGCTAAGAGTTTGGCCCAGGAACTTAAGGCGACTTTGCAAGTGTTGTTGGTGGCGAAAAAACGCGAACAAGCTAATAAAAGTGCCACTGAGATAGAAATTCTTTCTGAGATACCGATAAATCGGGTGCGGGGAAATTTTGTCAAGCAGGTTTCGCAGCAGTTGTTAGAACATGATTTGCTGATTTTACCAACAATTTATCAGTCGCAGAATTTGTGGGAACAACCGGGAACTCTTAAAGAACCGGAATCGATCGCCCGCGCTCATCAAGATCTTTCGATGCTTGTTGTTTATTTCCCTAAATCTTAAGTGATATTTTAACCGCCGATCGTCTGATCGACCTGCATTCATCTGCGGTTAAAACGCAAGAGAGAGAGTCTATTGTTACAGCGGATTTACTCTCGCTTGCTGGCCGATATTAAGTATATGGAATTAGCAGCGACAAGCAAAGTATACTTGAGCTGCATAAATATTCGATGGAGCCGGTTAACTGCAGATTTGAAGCTGATAAACACTGATGGACGCAGATGCTTTCGATCTTGTGTGCGATTGAGTACAAGAAATCTAGTTTAATGGGATCATCTGTGTTTTGCTTTAACGCTGTGCGATCGTCCTCGCTGGCTTTCGGTGATGGAAGCCCTTCGAGTACAGCCGATCGCACTAATACAAAAAATCATACAAAAATCCGATCGCACTTCAGCACAATTTCTCGACATCTGAGGCAATTTTTCGGTATCTGGGAGAATTCTGAGAATATAGTGATATTGTTTCTAGTTGAATTAAATAAAAATGAGCATTAGACCCCATTTCAGATGGTTTTCGTCAATGGTGAGTGTTTGTAGCGCGATCGCGATCGGCACTTTCAGCAGCGTCACATCCTCTGCAAAAGCTGCAGAAACCGTTGTTCTCCGCAAAGGTATTTTAGAATCGTCAATATCGGTTGCGGATTTGCGCGAACTCGCAAAAACCGGAAAAGTACCCAAAAAACTGCAAACTTACGCCGATTTGCTGTCTGACTCACAGCGCGGTCAAATTTTTGGCGCGCTAACTGCGAAAATTCCCCTCAATGTAGTCGGTTTGAGCAACTTGCTAAATACGCGCATTGGGAGTGCGATCCTGACTGATTTGACTACTGTCATACCGAGGCGCGACGGTGCTGGTGTCGAAGCGCTGCGAGCGGCTTTGGTGTTGGGTGCGAACGCGCCGGAAGGCTTATCGGTACTGAGTTTTATAGAATCTTATCCGAGTTCGCGGGTAGTCGTGGATCTCGATCGAGCTTTCTCGGTTTTGGGAAATTTGAACGCGGGTTTTTGGCAAACTCAGCGGTTTATGGCGGCGATCGCACCTCAGTTAGCAGCCGTTAAACCCGCCCTGAACCTGCCTTTTGACCCTAGCCTACCGGGCCCCAATTCGGTGCAGGTCTTGAAGCTAGATTTGAACGACAGCGCCCGCAATCGGCGCATTCCGGTTGATGTCTACTGGTCGAAAGCTGCGACGGCTGACAAACCAACGATCGTCTTTTCTCACGGTTTGGGTTCTGTCCGCACGGATTTGCGCTATTTGGCCGAGTATTTAGCGTCTTACGGCTATGTGGTGGCTGCT
The DNA here is from genome assembly GCF_963890365.1 of Tychonema sp. LEGE 07196. NCBI lineage: Bacteria > Bacillati > Cyanobacteriota > Cyanophyceae > Oscillatoriales > Microcoleaceae > Tychonema > Tychonema sp. LEGE 07196. The sequence goes on from NZ_CAWPRX010000038.1 coordinate 5,278, forward strand.
TTGGAACATCCGGGAAGCAACGAAACGAACACCAATGCTGCGATTGCGGGTAAGTCTCGGTTATTAGCTCCTCAAGAGTTTTTAGACCGTCCCAAGGACATCAGTTTTGTGCTTGACGAACTGGCAAAATTGAACAAAACGGATGATAATTTGCGGGGGAAAATCGCGATCGACCGATCGATGATAATTGGCTATTCCTTCGGCGGTGCAACAGCCTTGTCCGTAGCGGGTGCCGAACTGCAATTGAGCGGGCTAAAACAGCGCTGTCAGGGCGATTTAATAGGGTTTAGCTTGGGCGAAGGCATTCAGTGCGCGGCGGCGGGATTGCCCGAAGAACGGTATCAATTGCGGGATGCGAGGATTAAAAGGGCGATCGTCATGAATCCCACAACATCATTACTATTTGGAGAAACAGGCTTAAGTAAAATTAAGATTCCCACATTAATAGTAGCATCTTCAGCAGACAAAACCACACCCGCCTTAGTCGAACAAATTGCCGGCTTCCCAAAAATTCCCTCACCCAAATGGCTAGTCGGATTTGTAGGAGGAACCCACTTAAGCGTCAAAGATCCGAGTACAACCTTAGACCAAGTTGGGAGACCGAGCACAGTAATTACCGGCGATGAACTTGTCGGCGACCAAGCCGCGAGCATACGCAATTATATTAAAGTTATCAGTTTGGCAATGGCCGCTCAACTAACAGATGAAGCAGAAAAATATGCGATCTTTTTAACCCCAGAATACGCGCAATTTGCCTCAACAAACGCAATTCCGGTGCGCCTAATAACAGAAATTCCCCCAGAAACTAATGCAGTCGTGCAAACTTTCATTCAAGGGAATAAGTAGTCAGTTGTCAGTTGTCAGTAGTTATTGGTTATTGGTTATTGGTTATTGGTTATTGGTTACGAATTCCCAATTTTAAATTCTCAATTCCCAATAACAGTCAACAGTCAACACTCAACAGTCAACACTCAACAATCAACAGTCAACAATCACCTGACGGTACAAGTGGAATTGATACAGCCCTTTGCTTAAATACTTACAAGTTACAAATTGGTTGTTTGAGGCAAGCGAACTCGAAGTATATCCAACCGTAGGCTGTGGAGTAATCGCTACAGAATTACAATCAAGCAATTAGTGAGCAGCAGGTACTTTGGCTCCAGCGCCTCCCTTACCGAGAAACAGCAGCAATGGCAGCGAACAGAGAAAGACAATGCCGACAAAGCGAAAAATGTCTGCGTAGGATAGAACGGCTGCCTGCGTATTGACTAATTGGGAGAGCGCGGCGAGGGCTTGTTGTTGGGCGGTTGCGGCATCAGAACCGCGACTCTGAAACACACCAATGAGTGCACTGAGCCGCTCCGTTGTTTCTGGATCGTAAGGCGTTAACTTTGCCAACAAAATGGCTCGATGAAAAGCCTCTCGTTGAGCCAGCAATGAGGTCAGAATGGCAATGCCAATACTACCGCCGAGCTGACGAGTCAAGTTATAGAAGCCGGAGCCAGCCGATACATCTTCTTTGGGGATGGAACCCAATGTTGCCAAACTTAGGGGCAGGAACATCAAAACCGTAGTTGCACCGCGCCAGATTAGGGGCCAAAACAAATTATCAGTTCCGGTTTGGGGCGTGATTTTTGCCAGCTCGAACATCACGGCTGCCGTTCCACAGGCTCCCAGTGCAATTAAAATGCGGGCATCTACCTTAGTCGAAATTTTACCCAATAAAACCATGATGATGGCGGACGCTAAAGCTCCAGGAGCGAGTAGAAATCCGGTTTGCATTGCCGAAAATTTCAGCACGCCTTGAGCAAACAGCGGTATAGCAAACAAGGCTCCGTACAGCCCCATGCCCAAAATACCAGAGTAAAGGCTACCGGCTGCCAGGGATTTATGCCGCAGCACCCGCAAGTCAACTGCTGGTGCTTTTGTGCTGAGTTCTCGCCAGATGAACAGACACAGCCCCATAACCGCCACAAACGCCAGCAGCGTAATGAAACCGGATTCAAACCAGTTTTCTTTTTCCCCTTCTTCCAAAAATGATTGCAAACTACCTATCGCAATACACAGCAGTACAATTCCTGTCCAGTCCACTTTCTTCTGGCTTTGTCCGTGTTTCTTCAAGTCTGGTCGAAGGAACACGATCGCCATGAAGACAGCCACAATGCCGACGGGCAAATTGATAAAGAAAATCCAGCGCCAGCCTAACGTATCGGTCAGATAGCCGCCTAGGGTGGGACCAATAGCCGGGCCTGCAATCACCCCAACTCCAAACACCGACTGCGCTAATCCCTGTTCCGCAGGGGGAAAAGTTTCAAACAGAATCGCTTGCGCTTTCGCCAACAGTCCGCCTCCGCACAAGCCTTGAAAAATTCGAGCTAACACCAGCAACGGCAGGTTGATGGATAGACCGCATAACATCGAGGCTGCTGTGAACCCGAGCATTGAAAAGACAAAGTAGGTTTTCTTGCCGAATAAGTCCCCCAACCAGGCTGAGAGCGGAATCATCACAACGTTGGCGATCGCGTAACCCGTTACGACCCAAGCAATTTCGGTCACGGTTGCGCCTAATGTCGCCTGCATATCTGTTAAAGCAACGTTCACAATGCTGGTATCAATGACTTCTAGAATCGCTCCCAGAGAAGCCGTCAGGGCGATCGCCCACTTAAGCGGTCCCTGCACGTACCCGGCTGCATCATAGGTAGATTGTTTCAATTTTTTGAATGGTTTTGCTCGCTTTTGTTGAGCATTTTGTTGAGCATATTGTTGGTCTTGAGGCCCAGACTCTTCCAAATCGGTAAAAGCCCGAATATCCATAGAATCTGGTTCAGTTGCATGACTCTGTATTTGAGGGCGTTCCATCTTTCGTCTCTACTTCTGCGATCGCGCGCGAGGCAGGTGCTTCCCACCACCGCAACGGGTTATGGTGCTTCAATCCACAAATGCCAAATTCATAGGAAAATTTTCAGAAACCTTCATTCTGGAGACGAAGTACGACTTAAAGAAGACGCTGCTGTGCTAACTCCCCGCACCAATAAATCCACACACCCTTCGATGTATCGTTTACGGCTGTAGCCCCGGTTTACTTGAAAAACATGGCGGCGAATCATACCCGACAGCAACATTCCAGTCAATTGATCCACTGCCAGTGACAGGTCAACATTCGGACAAACACTGCCGCGTTGAACACAGGTTTGTAGATAGGAAATTAGTTTTTCACGCAGCGGCAAAAATGATTGCTGAAGCACCTCCAGTGCTTCTGTCGGATGCCGGTGAGCTTCACCAATAAACATCCGAAATAGAGCTTCGTACTCCTCCAACATATCGTCGTGGAGCTTTGCATAATGCAGCAGATCGCGGCGTAGGTCATAAGTCCATTCGTCTTGATGCGCCAACGCCTCAGTCCGCAATGCTGTAATGTGGTGGGCAACCGCACTCAACACTTGCTCTTTGCTCTGAAAGCGGCGAAACAAAGTGACTTCACTCACATCTGCAACACGAGCAATTTCACGAGTTGTCGCTCCAACGTAGCCTTCTGTAGAGAAAACTTCAATCGCCGCTTTCAACAGGCGATCGCGGGTTTCCGCTGCACTTCGATTCGTTCTACTCATCTTAATTAATGTAAGCACTAACTTACATATTCTAGATCGCCAAAGGGCTGTAATACCAATTTCAAACGAAATAACAGTATTCTTGTCCCCCCCCTTGCTAAGGGGGGGCTAGGGGGGGTCGGAGAGTATTGCATGATTTTAGAGAAATGGTATAACTTCAGCACAAAGACGGATTTTTGAAACACCTCGGAATGGATTTACGCTCATACCATTTTTCTTTCATATGTGGTATGGATGAAGTCTTAGCCCCCCCAAAGCATCGGGGGGGTTGGGGGGGTCATGTCTAGCGCTACTTTATGAAATTGGTATCAGATACCGGAAACCAGGAAAAGTCGTCCCGCTCCGAAACTAGCGCTCTTTCATCACTCTGGATAAAATAAAACAACGGCATACCAACTCGATCCAGAGTCTAATGTTGTATATCCACAACATTTATTCATCATATTTAATAGTTCTAGAAATCCGGCTTTTAAGCTAGGAATATCAAAAATCAAAAGCCAAGGCTTGAGGGGATTGTAAAAGATATAGGGTTGAATTATCAGTCACCAATTATTTAACGTAGATTTCTATCATTCACTAAAATTCCACCATTTATGCTCACTATATTTTAATATTTATTGAGGTATGCCCTGTGTATGAAAACAATTTAAGATATGGGATTCCTCTTCCACACTCTCGCGTGTCACTTGATTAGGTTTATGTTTTTTTGTAAGCTAATTAACAAAAATGAACCACAAACTATTTCCCACAACTTCGATATTTGCTAATAACTTGTTATATCGTTGCCGGTTGCATCGGAATGATGTTAACTGTTAACTGTTAACTGTTAAACGTTGCACCCAAGCCTTGCCGAAGTGTCGAACCATCAGGAAACTGCACGCGCCATTTCCCTACAATTAACCCCGCAATGGTTACATCTTTCATCGAACGAAGATTGATTATTTTGGGGTAGGGGAAACGGTATTTGCCGTCTCCGAAACTGCTGAGGTCTATTTTTCTTGAGCCCTTGCTGATATATTTTGTCCGTACCAGGGCAAAATATAACAAAGCGCTTTCACAAACTCCACTCCCAAACTGCCATGCCTAAAAAAAATCTTATCCCGCTGTTGCTTTTGTTTTTAGTCCTGTTTACCCTTTACGGTGACAGTTTAACTTTTCTGCCCAAACCGATAAGAGATACCAGCGTAGCAAGTAGAAATTTCTTCGTCGGGTTGTGGCCCAATTGGCTGAGGCCGAGAGATTTCAACGAGCAAAGGGAACAGCAGATTGAGAAATTGCAAAAAAGTCCTACTCCCAGTAGATAGTTTTGAGCTACCAGCGACAAACTAGGTTTCTTTAACAATATCTAGCCACTTTTTTGTAAAAAACTAAAAATCAATAACTTAAATATCTGTCACTCCTCTCTCTGCAGAAACGACAAGGTAGAGAGAGGCAGAGTCTCCGCACCTGCATTACCAGGCAGAGCCTGGTAACGAGCAATGAGCAATTTTACTCCGCACTTTCGGGTTAGTTAGCAGTTCAGATTTTAGATTGAACGAACAATCTAAAATCTTAAACTTGTTCGGAGCAAAGCCGAAGCATCTAAAATTTACAATCGATTAACCCTGCTTTTTCAACCAGCTAAACATGGCTCGCAAATCTTTGCCAACTTCTTCAATCGGATGCTCTGCTTCCTGACGGCGCATGGAGGTAAAACCTGGTTTGCCGGCTTGGTTTTCGAGAACGAATTCGCGGGCAAATTGGCCGGATTGAATTTCGCTGAGAATTTTCCGCATTTCGGCGCGGGTGTCATCGGTGACGATGCGGGGGCCGCGAGTTAAATCGCCGTATTCTGCGGTATTGGAGATGCTGTCGCGCATTTTGGCGAGGCCTCCTTCTACTACTAAGTCAACGATAAGTTTAACTTCGTGCAAACATTCAAAATAAGCTAATTCTGGTTGGTATCCAGCGTCAACTAAGGTTTCAAATCCAGCTTTAATTAAGGCGCTCAAACCGCCGCACAAAACTACTTGTTCGCCAAAAAGATCGGTTTCTGTTTCTTCGCGGAAAGTGGTTTCTAGGATGCCGGCTCTGGTGCCGCCGATACCTTTAGCATAGGCCATTGCCCGATCGCGCGCTTGACCTGAAGCATCTTGATATACTGCAAACAAACTCGGAACACCTTCGCCTTGTTCGTAAGTCCGGCGCACCAAATGTCCGGGGCCTTTGGGGGCTACCATTACTACGTCTACGTTGGCTGGGGGCACAACTTGGCCGAAGTGAATGTTAAAACCGTGAGCAAATGCTAAAACATTTCCTTCGGAAAGATTCGGTTCGATTTGTTCTTTGTAAATAGTTTTTTGAACTTCATCGGGCAATAAAATCATGATGAAGTCAGCAGCGGCGGCGGCTTTGTCTACCGGGTGAACAGTTAAACCCGCGTCGGTTGCTTTGGCGGCAGACTTGCTACCGGGATACAAACCGACAACGACATTCATACCGCTGTCTTTGAGGTTGAGGGCGTGGGCGTGTCCTTGGGAACCGTAGCCGATGATAGCAATTGTTTTGTTGGCTAAGAGGTCTAGGTTAGCGTCCGTGTCGTAATACATACGGGCCATAATGCTTGTCTCCTGAGATGCAAATTGGGTGATTGACTGCAAAACTCTCATCTTATCAAGTAGGGTGCTTTTTTTTGCAGAAATTTTTCAATTAAGATTTGGACGGGGGAAAATAAAGGTCGATCGCCCTGAATCTCGCAGGGTTTGTCGCCGAGTCTGCGATCGTCAAATATAATTGTTAATAGCGTGCTGTGCATTTGAAAAAACCTCACATCTTGCACCATTCTCTCTTAACAGGCTCTCCGGCCTGTTCTGTCAAAAAGTGAATTTTCTGGTAGAACAGGCCGGAGAGCCTGTTCATAAAAGCTTCCACACGAATGGTGCAACATCTCAGAAGAACCCAACTAACTAACTTTTTTCAGATGAAAATAAAGGCAATACATCATGTGGCGATTATTTGCTCGGATTACGAAGCGTCGAAGAAATTTTATGTAGAAATATTGGGATGTTCCATTATCAAAGAAACTTTCCGAACCGAGAGAAATTCTTACAAACTAGATTTGCGAGTCGGCAACGGCGACACCATCGAGCTTTTCTCATTTTCCCATCCTCCTGAAAGAATTAACAATCCTGAAGCTTGCGGTTTGAGACATTTAGCTTTTGCAGTTGATGACATAGAAGCATCAGTTGCTTACTTAAAATCCAAACAAGTAGAAGTAGAAGAAATTCGCCTTGACGAAATTACCGAAAAACGCTTTACATTTTTTAGAGATCCAGACAATTTACCGTTAGAAATATATGAGAATTAAGAAGTCTATTTATTTTTTCAAGCCGTTATTAAGTCAACCAGTCCGTAGTGCTGACTATAGAAATTGCATCATTCATTCCCATCTAAAATCTAAAATATAAAATTGTATAATGGACAGATTAATCAGAAACACAATCACCATCGGATTGCCGGCGTTAATGCTATTTATCGCCATATTAGCTACAGGAAAAACAGGTGACGCAGCCGTTTGGTCGGGTTTGGTCAAAGTCGGTGGTTCCTTTGGTATGCTGATCGGTTTAGGTGTGTTGGTATTTGCAGGATTTGTTGCCAATTCTGTGAGTTATTTTGTGGTAGATAGCTTGCTGGTGAGATTTTATCAAAAGCGGCGAGAGTTGGAACGGCCAGAAGGACTAATAAGAGAAATTGATAAATTGCCGATTACCAACGACCTTAAAATCAAGCTCAAATGGGCGGTGATGTACAGCAGCAATAACCAAACTATTAGCTTGAAACACGTAATTTTAAAATGGTTTATTCTCGCAGCAATTGTAAATGCAATCTTGTCAATAACAGGTTACTTGGGAGAATTTAACCTATTTTTTGAGTTAAGTTCTCATTTTAAACTACAATATCTGTTGGCTGGATTATCAGTTTTTATATTTTTCGCTCTCGTGCGATCGAAAAAAATAGGGTTGCTGGTGAGCGCATTTTGCATTATCATTAATTTGGCGGAAATTGTTCCCTGGTATTTTCCAGTGCCAGCCTTTGCAGGAGCAACTCCCGGACAGAACTTGCGGATTTTGCATTCAAATGTTTTAACAAGTAATCGGCGATATTCTGAGGTGATCTCGCTGGTAAAAGCAGAACAACCCGATATCGCGGTTTTTGTCGAAGTCAGCACAGTTTGGGCAAAAGAGTTAGCAGTTTTAAGCGAGATTTTTCCTTACTCTTCCAACCAGCAAGAATCTGAGAGATTTGGCAGTGCAATATACAGCAAGCTGCCTTTAAATAATCCCTCTGTTAAACCATTTTCAAAGCACAGAAAGAGCTTGTTGGCGGATGTTCAATTTCAAGGTAAAATCATTTCTCTGATTCTTGCTCATCCGACTGTGCCGATCAAACAGCAGAGTTTTATCGATCGCAACCAACAGCTAGCAGCCATCGGCGAGTATGCAGCCCAAGTAAAAAATCCGCTAATTGTGGTTGGGGATTTCAATACCACAATGTGGTCGCCATTTTACAAAAATATGGTAAAAACCGGAAACCTGCGAAATGCGCGATCGGGCTTTGGGATTTTACCGACTTGGCCGACTTTTATGCCGCTGGCTTATATTCCGATCGATCACTTTCTAGTCAGCAAAGAAATTGGTGTTTTAAAGATTCGTACTGGCCGCAATATCGGTTCGGATCATTTGCCGTTAATTACAGATTTGGTCATTTGAAGGCAGGATTCGATATTTTCTAACAAACTATTGATTAACTGTATCTGGTATTGCTGAATATTTGTCTGTAGCGGTTCTTTGCTGTCTTGAAAACAGATAACTTTTCCGGCAATTTCCTTGTAGTGTTGCAGCATGGAAAAAGTATCGGTGCTGAAGCGGGCGAGATAGTTTTTAGCCGCCTCGCTGCAAATTTCCTTTACTTGATTTAGATAAGCTTCTGACGATTCAGGCGGCTTTTCATAGCCAGTTCTTTTATTCAAAATATAGCTAGCACCGCCGACTACTGCGGCTCCCACAGGGCCGCCCAACAGCCAACCTAAGCCCGTTGCGATCGCCACTGGAGCCACTTCGCTGTCGTTCGACTTTTGAGCTGGAGGCGGCGGCGGTTGCGGTAAAACGATTTGCGGGGATGGAGGAAAGGAAATCAAAAGGGCGATCGGCTGTTCTTTCTCAAAGAACTCGCAAGCTTTATTTACCCATTCTGCGATGGTTTGCTGCTGCTTCAAGACCTCTCGCTGAAATTTTAGATTCCACGCATCAAAACTCCCTTCCTGAAGCGACAGCGCCATTTCCGATTGATATCGCTGCAAAAGTGTGGGCTGGTAAAGCCAAATCTCGAAATCGGAAACGCTGGCGTGAAAGCCTTTTAATATCAGTTTTTCAGCTTTTTGTTTAATTTCAATTTTGTTTTTTTGCTTTTGTTGAGCTGCGGCAATTTCGGCGGTGACAGTTTCAGATTTAGCTCGCAGAGATTGGCAAATCTTAGTAGCTATGGCTTCAATTCTGGGCAACTTAACTGCTAGTTGTTCCTGTTGAGCTGCCACAATACTTTGCAAAGCCGATTCAAACGCGGCAATTCCTGTAGTTTGGGCGGCCGCCACATCTCCTTTCAGCCTCGCCCTCAAAGCCGGCAAAGCATCGACGCGGTAAATATTGCTAATATTGTTAGGCAAGTTGGAGCGAAAACTTTCGGCAACAAACAACAACCGATTGTATACTTGTTTTTGGTCGTTTGGTTCGAGTAGATTGAGAAAATTGGCAACAAAGACGACAGTGTTGATTTGGCGATCGCTCAACCAATCTCTTAAGTTCTCTCGTTCCCCTAAAGTCATCAATTTGCGAGCATCTAAAACCTGCACAACCAAATCAGCAGTGAGCAATTTATCTCGAACTAAATTATCTTGTTCTTGGCGATCGTTGGTTCCCGGCAAATCCAGCAATTCCACACCCGTTTTCAGGAAAGGGTGGGGACAATAAACATTCACGGCCGCCACATCATCCCGCATTTGTCTCGCGTCGTCAAGGATAGCGTAGCGTTTCAGAACATCAGTCCCCGTTTCGCTAATTTCCGTGCCGTCTTTCAGGGTAATTTTTGCGTGCAATTCCTCGCCGTAGTTGACATAAATGGCGGCACCTGTAGTGGGCACGAGGTCGATCGGCAAAGCACGATTTCCCAACAAAGCATTCAGCAAAGTTGACTTGCCGTAATTAAACGGGCCAAAGACAGCAATTTGAAAAGTTGGTTTGGCGAGATAGTCGCAGATTGAGGTTGTATCTCGATAAAGTTGGGAGTTTTTATCGAGTTCGAGGATACCGAGTGCTGATTTGAGATTGTTAGTTAAATCTTGATAAGTTTCGGGTTGTTGCATATTGTTGTTTTATCTCAGTTAGCAGATGCTAGGAAACCTTGATATAGCGATTCTATACTCTGCGACTCGGCAGAAACATCAGCATCCAATTTAGTCAAACGCTCAGATTCAGCCTGACAATTAATCTCGCGAGATTCCTTTTGTTCCAGCAAATTATCTAACTCAGATTTCCGAGAATTAATATCATCATTCATGCGATCGCCCACTTCCCGCCCGTAAACATCAAAACACTCTTTCACAGCATCGTGAATCGGCTGCCACTGCTCCTGAGCCACCTGCGGCAGATATTTCACCAACTCTTTTTTTGCCGCTTTCACCAATTGTTTGTGAGCTCCGTCTGCCTGCAAAACCCCAACACCCATCCCCAACAAAGCCAAGTACAGCGGCCCCAAAACAATCCCGGTAAAACCAGCAAAAATCGTACTGACTCCCAACACAGTAATTAAGTTTAGCAGGATATTTTTCCAGTCAAAACCCGCTCCTGCCATTGCTACGCCCGCCAGGTTTCCTGTCGTTAACGAAAACAATCCCATCGCCCATTTAGCCCAAGCTGGCGAGTTATCTTCGTTTGAGTTGCTGACTGCTGCCGGTATCTTTTGCCCGGTCAGTTTTTCGGTAATTTTTTCAGTCACTTTCGTGTAAGATGCTCCGTAATTTGCCGCACTTTGCGATAGCTGCGAAAATGCTGAATTCATCTCTTGTTCAGCCGTGAGAGTCCAAGCTGCTAATTTGTCGTTGATGTACTGCTCGAATGCTCGTCTGAGCGATGCTTCAAAGGCTTCTCGCTTGTCTTGGCTGAAGAAATCCAGAAATTTCAGCTCGGGTTGATACCGCAAAAAGTCTGTTTCAAAGGTATTTTCTAAGTTGAGAACGTAGATGCGGAAAGAATCGGCGATCGCCCGCGATTTACTATCTCTAACTCCGATAATTTCCTGTTTAAATTCATCGCGAATCTGAGTCAGTTTTTTAAACTCCGGCTCAACTGAATTAATCTTTTCCTTCAACTCATTGACATCGCGATCGAGCAATGGTAATCTGCGCCCAACAGCTTCGCGGACGCGAGCAGAAATTTGACGCGCCAAAGTCCTTGCCGGACGCAGTTCCGAAATCGCCCTTTCCTGCGTCAAAAACGTATTCAGTGCCGCCATAAACTCGGGAAAACCAGTTCCTGCCAAATCCGCTTCCGGGTTTTTCATCCGCAACCTGAGCGCCTTAATGGAGGTAATTGGAAACACTCGCTCGTCGTAAATATCGTGTCCTTCTGTTAAACAATATTCAGCCAAATTAGCTTTAAAAACCCGTTGCAATTTCCCTTCTGCTTCTGCCATTTCTTCAGGATCATCCGGATCGATCAAACTTTCCCGCACCTGATCCCAAGCATTGATCAGAAAGAAAATGCTCAATCCGCGATTTTTGATGTAATTTTCTAGATAGCGTCTTTCACCCATTGTGCAAGGCTGAGTTGCTCTGAGCACGAACAAAATAGCGTGGCAGTTGTTGATGTAACCGAGAGATAATTCATTGCGGGATTCTGTGTCGTTCAACCCGGGACTGTCTACTATTTCTATGCCTTTTTCTAACAAAGGTAAGGGATATTCTACTACGGCGCAGTCGATATCGGGAAATGCTGGTTTCTTTTCTTCTTCTAGGCGTTTTGCCTCAGCGGGGTCAATTGTGTAGTTCTGTTTGAAACTTTTAAAATCTAGCTGTTTGGGGCTTTTGCCGTCATTGAAATAAACGGTGACTTTTTTTTCTGCACCGTAGCGCAAAATCGTCAGCAAAGCCGTACAGGGATTTACGTCGCTCGGCAGTAAGTTTTCGCCGATCAAGGCATTGAGAAAAGTGCTTTTGCCGCGTTTCATGTCGCCTAAAACTAGCAGCCGAAAGACTCCTTGGCGCAAGTTTTTGCTGGCGAGAGTGATGTCGGCGTTTTCTGTTTCTAAACCGAGTTTTCCCGATGCTGCGGCTCCTGCTAATTCTGATTCGTTGATGGCTGTGGCGATGTTGCTGAGGCGATCGGCAATTTCGCGGCGGACGGCGGCTACTCGCTCTAAATCGTTGAGAAAAATGCTGGTTTCTACTTTAAGGTTCATGGGTATTTCCTGATATTTTATGGCTGTAAATTTTCAATTTATATCTTCTTCAATAAACATTTTGTAAGCGCTCAAAACAATGACTCCAACTATCAGCGCAGTTGCCAGCCAAGTTGCGATGCGAACTGCAACGACAACAGCAATGACAATGCCTGTAAATTTAGCTGAGGCTAGGATTTTTCTGCGCCGCTGTTTGAGTCTGCCGTTAACTTGGCTGTCGGATTCTTCGTACTTGCGCGTTAGATGTTCTGGCACTGAGCGGTCGATTTCGGCTTCTAGTTCGCGGAGCCAAATTTCTTGTTCGCGCCTCCGCAAATCTTGTTTTTGGTGCCGAAGTTCTCTGGCTGTTTTGTCGGGAAAATTCATAAATTATATCTTATTTTCCACTGAAAAAATGTGTTAGTTATTGTCAATGTTGCAAAGCGATAAGTTCTCTACGACTGTAACTCACATTTTCCGCCGTGTCGAGAAATGTTAATAAATTTTAAAAAGGGCGATTCCCGCTCGGGATAGCTACGCTTCACGATTAATGAAGCCGATCGCCCGCAGCGCTGCAAATCATCAATATCCTTCGGGGCTGATGGTAGTGCGATCGCACTCAGCATCGGACAAATCAGCCAAGCGCGATCGAAATAAGTTGCAGCCAGCTAATTGAGTTTTAGTTAACTTTGCTTTCTCCAAATTAGCTCGGCTCAAATCGGCATTGCTCAAATCGGCATTGCTCAAATCGGCATTGTACAAATCCGCACCTTGTAAATTAGCATTTTGCAAATTAGCATTTTGCAAATTAGCGTGGCGTAAATTAGCTCTTGATAAATTTGCTCCTGACAAATTAGCTTCTGACAAATTTGCTTGATAAAGCTGAATGTCGCCCAATTCAGCATCCTGCAACTGTGTTTGAAAAAGATTGGCTTGAGTCAGATTTCCGTAGGGCAAATAAGTTCGCCTCAAAACGCTACCAGAAAGGTTGATTTCTGCTAAATCTGCTTGAAATAAATTATGTTCACTTAGGTCAACTGCGTCAAAATTTCGCTTGCCTTCAGAATACTGAGCTAACAATTGCTCAGCGCTTAGCTTTTGCATATTCATCTCTTTATGAGGACAGCTATTGTAGCCAGTCCATAACGATAATAAAGGGCTATTACTGTTTGCGTATTTATACCTAAGCATTCTCTTATGTTAAGCTTGTGTAACAACGAGCGCATTTTTTCTAAGATTTTTTTTATATTTGTAAATTTCTGGCTGGCTCGGTCAGTAACCAGTCAGTAATCTCAAGATCGATCGACAAACCAAAGCCCATCTTCTACTGAAATATGCCAGAACTTCCTCTTTCTATGGCTGAGCACTACCACGAGCGGACGAAATATGACCCTGAAACCCTTGCTGCCAAAAGCAGACAGCTAGATTGGACAGAGCAACCAGTGCCGTTCAAAGAATATAAAATTGGTGCGTATTTTGACCTAAAGCCTTATATAAAAGACCCCTCGGACGATCGCGAGGCCGGGGCTGATGCCGGTTGGTGGCACCGCTTGTCGAGCTTGTTGCTGTGCAGCTACGGGTTGACTGCGAAGGTGCAGACGCTAGATGAGAGCTATCTGTATTTGCGATCCGCACCGTCGGCGGGCGGGCTGTACCCTGCAGAGGTTTATTTAATCTCCCGCGGCACGCCGCATTTGCCCGCCGGACTCTACAACTATCAGTGCAGAACTCATTCACTCGTTCATTTTTGGAACAGCGAAGTTTGGTCTGGGCTGCAAGCTGCTTGTTTCGGATCGCCGGCGCTCGAAAATACCCAACTGGCGATCGCGATTACTACTGTTTTCTTCCGTTCTTCTTGGCGTTACGAAGACCGAGCTTACCGCAGAATTTTCCTCGACACCGGTCATTTATTGAGCAATATCGAGTTAGCTTGCGCCATCAACGATTACCGACCTCACCTGATTGGAGGATTCGCCGATGCAGCTATCAATGAATTACTGTACATCGACTCGGAGCAAGAAGGAGCGATTTGTGTAGTTGCGTTAGCCGACTTGCTGGATATCGACCAAAATTTGCCCAAATTTAAAACAGCTTTGCCGGGAAAAACGACGACAGATTACCCGAAAATTTCCGAGGGTCAACTGTTGGGATACCTCCACAAAGCGACGCAGTTAGACTCAGACCCCACCGGAACGGATGGCTGGAAATTTGATGAAAATGAAGGTGATTTAGAGGATAAATACAACTTTCCATTTTGCACTAAAGTTTCTACGGTAACTCCTTCGATTCCGTGGGGAGTCAATCTGGAAACTTTAGAAACTACTATGCTCAAAAGGCGTTCTACCCGCGCTTATACAGGTGCTTCTTTGAGCTTGGGCGAACTGTTAGCCTTGCTGGATTTTACTTACCAGCCGCAGCACTATATCGACCAAGGATTAGACGGTTATCCCGATTATTTCGATCTGAGTTTGATCGAGACTTTTATTGCTGTTTCGGGAGTGCAAGGGTTGGAGGAAGGCTGTTATTATTATGCTCCAAAAGCTCAAGAATTGCGGCAAATTAGGTTTAAAAATTTCCGCAGGGAGCTGCATTTTTTGTGTTTGGGGCAAGATTTGGGCCGAGATGCGGGGGCGCTGTTGTTTCACACGGCGGACTTGAAGGGGGCTGTAGCAAAATATGGCGATCGAGTTTACCGATATTTGCACATGGACGCGGGTCATTTGGGCCAGCGGTTGAATTTAGCAGCGGTTCAACTGCGTTTGGGTGTTAGCGGTATCGCGGGCTTTTTTGACGATCGCGTGAATGACGTTCTCGGTATTCCTACAAGCGAGGCCGTGCTTTATATTACTACTCTGGGAAGACCGCGATCGTGAATTTTAGGGCGATCGTTTTAGCAGACATTGAGTTAAATGAAATTTACCAAGATGAGCCCAGAAACCGGGTTTCTACGAATTTTTATGTTGAGTAACGATAAACTTAGCAAGAAACCCGGTTTCTTAAGTCTCGGCGAGCAGCCCAGAAACCGGGTTTCTACGAATTTTTATGTTGAGTAACGATAAACTTAGCAAGAAACCCGGTTTCTCAATTCTCGACGAGAAGTCCAGAAACCGGGTTTCTACGAATTTTTATGTTGAGTAACGATAAACTTAGCAAGAAACCCGGTTTCTCAATTCTCGACGAGAAGTCCAGAAACCGGGTTTCTACGAATTTTTATGTTGAGTAACGAT
>NZ_CAWPRX010000039.1:0-19791 GCF_963890365.1 Tychonema sp. LEGE 07196
GCCCTCGACAGCGCCAAGTATGCAGAGGATTTCAATTTCGTGAAAGAATTTGGCAAACTTGACAGTCTGACGCGGACACCAGACCAAACAGCGCTCGCCGAATTCTGGGCCGACATCGGTGGGACGTTTACTCCCCCCGGCCACTGGAACCAAATCGCCCAAGAAGCATCGGCCATCGCAGGCACATCTTTGGAAGATAGCGCCCGCTTGTTCGCCTTGCTAAATATTGCTGTGGCAGATGCAGGTATTAGCTGCTGGGATGCCAAGTATAGTTATAACTTCTGGCGACCCCTAACAGCTATTGTGCAAGCTGACAGGGACAACAATCCCAACACCACAGCCGACCCAGACTGGAAGCCACAGTGGGAAAATCCGCCCTTCCCGGAGTATGCGTCAGGCCACAGTACCTTTAGCGGTGCAGCCGATGCGGTTCTGAGCTCTGTATTCGGTTCGGATTTTGGGTTTGGCGATCGGGGAAACAACTCTGGCTATGCTTTGCGAACCTTTGAAAACTTCCGCCAAGCCTCCGACGAGTCGGGGATGAGCCGCATTTACGGAGGGATTCATTTCATGAGTGCTAACAAGGACGGTTTGAGCGCGGGTAGAAGTTTGGGGAATTATGTTGTGCAGAATTTCTTGGTTTAGGAAAGAGGCAATTTGAGAGCGGTTTGTAGTGCGGATATCTTGCAGGATTGTGAATAAACGGCTTTTTTATCTGTCGGGGCGCATTTACTAGATTGTGGTTTTTAGCAAATTATTATGGGCAAAACCTGCCGGTACCGCAGGCATGAGTTTTTACATTTTTCGTTTCGTTTATTCGAGCAATTCTACAGTACCGAGATATCCGTCTACCCGCACTTTTTGACCGTCTCGCAGGCGAGTTGTAGCTTCTGCAATATTCATAACTGCGGGAATTTTGTACTCGCGAGCGATAATTGCTCCGTGAGACAGTTGGCCGCCAACTTCAGATATAATTGCTGTTGCTCCTAACAGCAAGGGTGCCCAACCTGCATCGGTGTAGGGTACGACAACGATCGCACTTTCGCCTAAATCTGTGGTGGCGGTGCGGCAAATCTTGATAAAACCTTCGACGCAGCCGATACTTGCGGGGATTCCCTGCATAATGCCAGTTGCGGATGTTGCCGAGTCGATCGACCTTTGCCGAGAATTTGGCAGCAAATTGCCGTAGACTACAGCAGGAATCGGGCGATCGCGATCGGTTAAAAGTCGATCGCGCCTTTGGCTAATGGTATCCTGAAAACCAACACTCGCGCCGCTGCGAATCCACTGTTGAATCTCCCCAAATTCCAGATAAAAAATATCCCCAGCTTCCGCAAATACATCCATTACCAATCCGCAAGCCTCAATCTCCACAAAAGTCCAGCGCAAATCTGCCAACAACCGGGCGTAAACTTGACTAATTTCATTTTTGACTGTAGTTCTTTCCTGACATTTATCCAATCGCCATTTCTGCCAAAAACTCAAACCCAACTTTCGACTTTCATCTAAATTAGTTACTGCAGATTTTTGAGCCATAGTTACGATTAACTTTTGGTAAATTTCCGGTTGTTCGCGCCAAGTAGCAACAGCAATATCCGTCCCCACTTCGCTCAAATATCCGTAAGTATCAAGCCACTCTGCAAATTCCGCTTGCAGCGCCGAACTTTCAGCAAATATCTGCGTTAGTTGGGCCGTTGAAATAGTCTCGTTTGACTGCGAAATCGCAGCTTGCCGCAACTTTTTTGCTAACTGCTGCAAAGCCCGCACCGAAGCAATTTCCGGTGCGTTACTATTGTCCAACCATTCATCGGGAACGCGAAAAATTGCCTTGCGAATAGCCAGCCCGATCGGCCCTAATATATTGTAATAAGTAATCGGTTTCAGCCACTCCTGAATTTGCTCTGCTCTCGCCAACAACCCCGACAAATATTCATAATTAGCACTTGCCAATTCCTCTCTCTCTTCCTTCTTCCCTCTTCCCTCTTCCCTCTTCCTTCTTCCTTCTTCCGACGGACTTACATCCGTTACATCCGTTACATCCGTTACATCCCGTACATTGCTCGTTGCCGAACTTCCTTCTTCCTTCTTCCCTCTTCCTTCTTCCTTCTTCCCTCTTCCTTCTTCCTTCAAAAGACTTTGCAGCGCGGGGATAAAAATAGAAGTGCGATCGCCCTCAAAATTTGCATTCAGCGCCCTCTCCCGCTGCACCAAACGCCACAAACCCGGCAAAGAAGGCAAAATCTTCCCCAAAGGCGGTTTGCCCATCTTCTGCCCTCTCAGCAAAAATTCCAAACCCTGCTCCGGCAATCCCATCATCCGAAAAATTTCGCCCAACAAAGTCGCGTTAAAATAGGCGTGGGAACCAAGCAAAGTTGCTGTTTCATTAAAATTTAAATTGGCAGCGCGATCGCCCAAAACCACCTGAAAAATCTCTCCCCAAACCCCACAAGTCAGCGGCCGATTAATCGACCAAGTTAGCGGGCGAATTGCACCGGGAATCACTTCTGCTGCAATAGTCCGCGTCCAAATTGGCTGCAAATTGGTAATCGGGCGGCTTTGCAAAATCCAAACTTTTTCCCCGTCCCAACTCCACTCAATATCCTGGGGGATGCCGTGAAAAAAAGCTTCGATGGCTTGCGCTTGTTTGACTAATTCTGCTATAGTTATTTTGTCAATAATTGAACTCAATTCTAGGGCGCTTAAATTTTGTTCTAAAGTTTCAGGTTGGCTAAAATCAACTTCCAAATGAACCGGAGTAACTTGCCCGCCGACAACAGATGCAGAACCTGCAGGCAAAGCTTCAATAATGATTTGGGAACCGCCATCTAAAGGATTGCGGCTGAACATAACTCCGGCAATTTGGCTTTCAATATAAGGCTGAATCAAAACAGCCATTTGAGTGTCGGGGAGTTGTCGCTGGCGGCGGTAAGCCACAGCTTCGGAAGTCCAATAAGACTCGCGGCAGCAATTAATGCCGTCGAGCAATTCTGCTTCAGTCAAAACAGGGCCAATAGTTTGATATTGTCCGGCGGCGGAACTAAAATCGCCATCTTCTCCCGCAGCCGAAGAGCGCACAATTATGCGGTTTGGGATTTTAGCTTTGAGGTTTTGGATTAAAGCATCAGAAATTGACAATTTATCACTATTTCCTCGATGCCCGATTGCCCTGTTTGGTCGATGCCCGATGCCCGCTTCTTGTGATAATATCCAACCATTAGGTACATTAAAGCCAGCGCGTTTTAGCTGAGACAATTTAGCAGCTTTATCGCCACAGATTGCAGCATCCAACGAGTCATCTAGAGAAAACAATTGTTCCGATTTAGATAAAGCCATATCATCACCCTGACGGATATTAATCGCTGCTAATAAAACAGCCAATCCGGCTGCTGCTAAAAATTCGGGCATTGATTGTCGCCACACCCAAACCCAGAGAGGAGTGCACAGACAGCCGCAGCGGGAAGCAAACAGTCTCGCCCGATCGCCCTTACCCCACCACCGCTGTGCCAAACCCCACACCAGCAGCCCCCAGATGCCCGACGAGACAGCCACCGGCGGCGAAAATACCAAAAGACCCCAAACGGCATTAGTGACACCTCCACCTCCGGCGATCGCGTACCGGGCAGCGACTAGAGGAATCAACAGGGCGATCGCAATTTCCGGTGCATCCGGGAAATAAAATCTGCCCGCCAAAACCGGTAAAATACCCCGGCCAACTTCCGCCAACACCGCAGCAATCCCCGCCAATTTCCCGCCGTGAATGAAAGCAGCCGAAACACCAACATTTCCCGTGCCCAACCGCCTCAAATCACCGCCGCCCACCAGTCGCACCGCCCAGCTAGTAAGCGGCAAAGCACCGAGGGCCAAACTGGCAGCTAACAGCAATGCCATTGTCAACAGCCACATAAAATCAGCCCCCAAATTCCCATATCTAAGTATTATGGCTGCAATGCACTCACTTTTTCAGCCTTCAGATATATTGCGCGATCGCCCAAAGCACATAAAATGATAAAGAAGTAAAGTAAATAAGGATTTAAACCTAATGGCAGAACCCAACCTAATTATTCCCATCTCAGTTCTTGGTGTTGGATTTGTAGCTGCAGTTAGCATCGGCTCCATTGCGTGGTACAACTCCAAGCGTCCCCCCGGTTGGGAATCCAAAGAACGGCCTGATTTTGTTCCTAAAGTTGATAAAGACGATTTAATTGCGGACGTTTCTGGGACAAAAGGTAAATAAAATCTAATTTGTTGAGAGTAGACAAAGATTTCGGAGGACTTGTGCATCAATGAAAAAACTTTGTGATTGCCAGCCGCAGCGCCGCAGTTTCAAGGGTTAATTTTTCCATTTTTTGCACGAGTTCTACCCTCAAATAGCAGGCTGCATCAGTTTCAATAATTGCTCGATTTGACCAAGTTTTATCTTGGCGACCGACAAAAAGACGGATACCGCGCTATGTAATTATGTAGCGAAAATATCTAAATTTTATATTTTTGTTGAAACTCCCAATTTTATCTGTGAAGTAAATCTTAAAATTTTAAATTTCAAACAGGTTGTGAATCAACTCGAAAAATCTACAATTGACGCACCGCCACCGAAAAAAAAATTGAGTTGCACTCAACGCAGACAAGATTAAATGATCTGCGTTTATCCGCTTGAAAACTGCAGTTAACAGGTCGAATATTTATGCAACTCAAGTCTAAGCTGCTAACTTGGAAATTGTTCCACTTTCGCTTCAGCTTGCAAAGTCAGCACGCCAGCTTCCACATTTAACTGTTGAATTCGCAGCGACATTCCCTCAAGTTCAAAATTTCGCAAATTCAAAATTTCACCAGCTTTGTCTGCCAAAGCTGCAGTTAACTCCGGCGAAAATTCCTTGTTTTCGGGATATTCAACATCCTCAAGAGAAATTGCCCAGCCGCCCGCCGCTATCTGAGGTTTGGCGGTAAAATAAATTTTTTGAGTAGATTCAGTTTCCCGCACCAATACCTCAGCATTTAAAGCAATTTTTCCGGTTGACAGCAACTGACAATCCACAGTTTTAACGTCTACTGTCAGCGATTTTCCGTCAACAGTAACTTCTAAATTTTTTAGTTTGCGGCTGATGTATTCGGAATTAAAAGCACGGTTGATATCGCTTTCTGTTAAAACTGCGCGCGCCGTACCGAAAGCAGGCCCGTTTAGTTCAATTTTACCAAACATAGCGCTCAAGGGATTGACAGCAATATCCTTGACGTTAATTTCCAATTCTTGGACGCGCAAATCTTGCTGCATTACCAATCCTTTACCCTCAACGGCAACTTGTTCGACTTCTCCCTGGGCTAGCTGGCCGGGATCGGTGTTGACTGTGACAGACAAACTTTCCGATTCGTCTAATTTGCTAGCAATAGCAATCTCTGCCACTTTGTCGATCGCCTGTTCCCCTAAATTCCGATTTTGTTGAAGCACGCTAGAAATTCCTAATATTGCTTAAAAAATAGTAGTTAATACTTAAGTCAGTTAGCCTCTTCCTGTCGGCAGGTTTTTGGGTGCAAAAAAAACTCCGCCACAGACAGATGGTTTTCCCAAAATTGCCGAAACTAATTCATCGCTATTAAAATAAGTTTTTTTGTAGGTTCAGAAAAAGTGGCGCGCGATCGACATACATTGAAAGCGAACTATGCAGCATCAGATAGCGGTTTTTAGGCGTAGGGGAGTGGCAAACTCTCAAAAATAGGAATTTTTGGCCAAAAGTATTTTTGAGAAGCTCGATCGCCCGCTACAATAAATAACAGCCGGCACCGCCTTTTGCAATGAATCCAGAATCAACTCTCGCCAGACTACAAGCTACACTTCCCGACGGAAAACTGCCTTCTAGCTACGGGGTTTACTTCAAAAACACCCTAGTAGCCCTGTGTCACGCCCTAGAAGACCACATCTTGCAAACCAGCAGCGGGGACGAACTCGAACTCAAACCCCTAGTTTTGGTGACGTTTCAGCAGGGAAAATGGTATTTGCAGGAAGCCGATCGCTACCTGGATATTGCTAACGCCTCTCGGCGCGTTGTCATCGGTGCAGTAGCCGACAGCGGTTTCGCTACCCACAAAACCGGGCAATTAGAAAATGTATCTTTAATAAATCTCGATGAAAATGACCCCATCATCGAAGAATGGAATTTAATCATCCTCGCCCCGACATACAAAGCAATGGTGCTTTGTCGCGAACTTTCCAGCGAAGAATATTTGCCAGAGGGCAAGCCAGAAGTTGATACAGAGCGAAAGTTCTACGGTTTGTGGTCCTTTGACCAGTCCTTAGTGTCAGCCTCCGCAGAAATTTTTATAGAACAGACACGACATTATAATTCTCCCCTAGCCGACAGTTTGCAGGAAATTTACCGATCGATTCTTGCCACAAAAGGCCCGCCCTTGGCAGATATTAGCGGCGTAGTATCGCGGATCGTCACTTACCTGCAAAGTTCTCAGCAACAAATGGTAGCAATTAACCGCCAAACCCGCGATTTGTGGGAATTGGAAGGTCAAGCTTTGCGCGTCAGCCGTAATTTGAACGCCAACAAACTTCAAGCTTTTCTGCGGATGGCGCAGCGCGTGGACGAACGCGATACTTCAAATCCCACAGCTTCTTTGCAGGTGGCGGCTTTGTCGGAAACTTTGGGTCAACTGCTGGATTTGCCGGCTTTGCAGTTGCGGAGGCTGCGGCTGGCCGGATTGCTGTTTAGAATCGGCTTGGTTTCGGCGCCAAATGAGGTGTTCGATCGCACTCCCGATGCTTTTGACCAAGCAACTTTCTCATTTTGGCGCGATCGCAGTTTCATCGGTTCCCAACTGTTGCAAGCCATGCCAGAACTAGCACCCGTAGCAGAAATTGTCAAGCACAAACTCGAATATTGGGACGGCAGCGGCAGGCCAGAGGGTTTGCGAGGCGAAGAGATACCGATTGCTGCGCGGATTTTGGGGTTGGTCGCTTATTTTCAAGAATTGACTCAACCGCGGGGCGATCGTTCGGCTTTGAGTTTGAGCGAAGCTTTGGAAGAGTGCCGGCAACTGTGCGGCATACGCTTCGATCCGGCTTTGGTGGAAACTCTCAGCAACGTCGTCAGGTTAGCCGAAATGGGTTTGATGCAGTTGCCGAATCGCCCCAGCCAACTGCCGAATGTATGGTTGGAAGAATCGGGCGATCGAACGACCGCAGCCGCTCCGGCATTATAAAATGAGTGCGGGAATTAGTTTTTAGTCAGTAGTTATTTGTTATTGGTTATTGGTTATTTGTTATTGGTTATTGGTAACAACTGACAACTGACAACTGACAACTGACAACTGACAACTGCTTTCCTGTCAACTGACAACTGCTTTCCTGTCAACTGCTTTCCTGTCAACTGACCAAAAACTAATGACTAACGACCTAGAAGCTATACGCAAAGGCAAAGTTTATATGTTGGCCGGCAGAGATTTAGCCGGCACAGACTTGGGAGGGGCCGCTCTCGCTGGTGCCGACTTGTCTCAAGCCAACTTAGCAGGAGCTAATCTCGCCGGTGCTAATTTGCAGCGGGCGGTACTGCGAGCAAACCTCCGCGGCGCTGACTTGAGCGGCGCAGATTTGCGGGGCGCAGATTTTCGGAATGCCGATTTGCGCGGAGCTTCCTTTGCTAATGCTTTAGTGCGCGAGGCAAGTTTTGGGGGTGCTTTTTTGACAGGCGCTGCGATGGGCAATTTGGATTTGAGCGGTGTCGATTTGCGCGGTGCCGATTTGCGGGGCGCAGCTTTGGCTCGGGCAATTTTGCAATCTGCCGATTTGAGCCATGCTAATTTGTCCGGTGCTGATTTGTCCGGCGCTGATTTGGAAGAAGCCATCTTGAATGGAGCCGTACTCCGCGGGGCTAACCTGACGGGGGCTAATTTGCTCTGTGCTGCGATCGAACAAACCATATGGGATGGAGCTTTGCTCGATCGCGCCTGTCTCCAAGGCACCCCGCTGAGTCCTTAAATTTCAAATATATTCCTTTCTAGGCAGATCAAAAACAAGATCAACTTATAAAGTGAATAAGCACAAGCTATTTTAACATTTCTTAATGGGAGGTTATAATAGCGACATTAGATCAGCAAACGCATAAATGGTAGCAGCTTTGTTTAGCACATCCTTTCAAGGTCAAAGTGGCGATCGCCTTGTCAGCAAAGTAGCAGGAGCTGCGATCGCGGCCTTATTCAAAAGTTCGGAAAAGGCCGAAGCCAACATCCGAGTCGAACCAGTAGCCAAACTATTGCAGGGAAGCATCGATGGTTTCGACTTCATTGGCAAAGGTATGTTGATGTACAACGGCCTTCGCATAGAAGTGATGGAACTCTACCTGCAAGCACTCTCCATTGATTTTGGGGCGATTTTTGGAGGAAGCGTGAAATTGCGGCAGCCTACCCAGGCAAATATGCGAGTAGTCTTAAGTCGATCGGATTTAACCACTTCATTCAACACACCTTTTGTAGTTGAAAAACTCCAGAGGCTGAAATACCAAGAGCAATCTCTGCACTTTCAAAACACAGAAGTCAGCTTCGGAACAGACAAATCAATTCGGCTGCAGTCCGAAATTGCGATCGGCGATGCCAGCGAACCCGTCAACATAGATATTACAGCTCAGTTGCAGGTCGAAGACCGACGCAAAATCCAATTTGTCAGCGTTACATACGGAGGCGACCAGCAAGCAGTAGACTTGGGTCAAGCTATAATTGCCCACGTAAATAACTTGCTAGATTTAGACAAATTTGCCTTAGAAGGCACTCAATTACGAGTAGACCGCTGCCGAGTTCAAAACGACGAGCTAGTTTTTTACGGTTGGGCTGGCATCGAACAGTTCCCCAAAGGCAAGCGTTAAACCTCAGCCTCCTGATGCGGGCAGACAAATGAGATTTGTTGGAATAATTTTATAGCTTAACAACACAACCCGCCGCGGCGGGTTTTGCTATTTTAGCCACAGTTTTTCAAGCTGTGGCGGTGCTAGCGTAAAGTCATACCATTTTTCTGACCTATGTGCTATAGATGAAGTCTTAGCCCCCCCGCGAGTTCGGGGGGGTTGGGGGGGGTAATATCTAGCGCTACTTTATTCCATTGGTATCACTCTACATTTCGGCATATTTCCCGAACCAATCTGTCGCGCATCTAAATTGCCAGCTACTCGATATTTAAACTATCGTGACAATTTAAAGCGCGCGATCGAGCTTAAAATTAAATACAAAATAGCTTATTCCCTAGGATTTTATATTTCGCCTCAAAATCAGCACTTAGATCGAGGCGATCGCACAAATTGCCTTGGTAAATTTATAACAAGACTTGCGCGCAGGACAAGAGAAACCCCGTTTCTTGAGAGATACTCTGCAACCTCTAACGTATCCTAAAAACCCGGTTCATAAGCATAAGCCCAATAGAAAATAAATAACCCCAAAAGAGGAAAAATGCTCGGATTTTATTTATTTTGTATCTACATCGTAGTCTTGTCCGTGCTTGCTGCGCCCAACTCCCGCAGACACGAAAAATGGTGGGTAGAAATCGTCACAGATTTGCCTCGCTGTACCTATTATTTTGGCCCCTTCGACACCGACCAAGAAGCCTCCAGTCATACTCCGGGCTATCTCGAAGACTTGGAAAGCGAAGGAGCCAAAAGAGTAAGCATCCGCATCAAACGGTGTCAGCCTTCAGCTCTCACCATTGACGAAGATGAATTTTCAGAGAGTATCGCAGCTTAAAACTTTTGAATGTTGAGTTAACTGAAACCTCAACAATAATATCAACATTATCTTCTCCTAGTCCGCTGGGAGTAGAATTTGTACGTGTTGCAACGACTTACATCGCCGAAACCTCAAACTATTCTCCGCCAAAATGCAGATATTAACCAGCATTTACCCTCAACAATTACCAGAGCTAAATCAGCATATAGGACGATCCATCGATCTATTTATCCTGGTAGCTTAAGAACATTACACACTACTTGATTTCAGGGATAGCTACTATGTTCGGACTTTATCTATTAGGTATGTACGTTGCTGCTTTCTGGATACTAACTCAACCGATGGGCGGTAGAAGTCGCCAGTGGTGGGTGGAAGTTGACACAGATTTGCCCAAGCGCACCTATTATTTTGGCCCCTACGAAAGCAAAGATGAAGCTTCTCACAACACCAAGGGCTACATCAAAGATTTGGAGAAAAAAGGAGCTAAAAACATTAGCATTAAAATCCAAGAAGGTAGCCAACCCAGTCAGCTAACAGCTAGCGATGAGTCTTGAGAAAGTAGAACGATCGAGTATGAATAGATCGAGCTTGCATCCGATGCAGAGCGGGTTCACCAATATCGATAACTTCAGATCCGCGATATTTGCAAACCCCCCTCAACCCCACAGATAACTCGCTTTCCTTCTTGGCGTTGTCTGGTACGCGCAATGCAGGTTGTTTCAAAGTAGCGCTTGGCTTAAATTGCTTCGGGGATTAAAAGTGCGATTGGTCTGGATTTTTTCATAGCATTCGCGCTCTAGGGCGCTGAGTTCCTTGGGCGGAACGATCGCAATTTTGACCAACAAATCAGTGCGTTCATCCTTCTTCGGTTTCGGCCATCCTTTACCTCGCAACCGCAAAGACTGACCAGAACGCATCCCGGCTGGAAATTTTACCACTATCGTACCTTCAGGCGCAGGCACTTCAATCGAAGCTCCCAACACCGCTTCATCGGGAGTTATCGGCACTTCACAAATTAAATTCTCTCCCTCAAACTGGAAAAAAGCGTGAGGCAAAACTTCTAATTTGAGGTACAAATCTCCCTGCTGCTTCGTGTACGGGTCAACTTGACCTTTGCCTTTCACCCTAATTTTGCTGCCGGTTTTCACACCCGCAGGAATCGAAACTTCGCCCGTGGCGACTCGCTTAGAAGTGCCGCGAAACGCTTCCCCCAAAGTTAGGGAAATCGTCACCTCGGTATCGAGAGAGCTTCCTGCGCTGCGGTTTTCGTACCCCGCAAAATCTTCAAATCCCCCAAAACCGCCCGGCCCGCCGGTGCCGCCTCGGTAGGTGCTGTAATTCCACTGACCGTTGCGACCAGCACCAGCACTACCCCCAGCCGCGCGGCCGAGCAAGGCATTGATAAATTCGTCAAAACTGCCGTACTGGCTGAAGTCAACGCCGCCAAAGTCTACATTTGTACTGTTTCCGCCGGGCCATCCGCCGCCAGTTGTAGCCGCTTGTTTCCAGTATTGACCGTATTGGTCGTATTTTTTGCGTTTTTCTGGGTCTGAGAGCACTTCGTAAGCTTCGTTTACTTCTTTAAAACGAGCTTCGGCTTCTTTGTTCCCGGGGTTCATGTCCGGGTGATATTTTCGCGCTAGTTTGCGAAAAGTTTTTTTCATTTCGTCTGAAGTGGCGGTTTTGTTGAGCCCCAAAATAGCGTAATAGTCTTTAAAATCTGTTGCAGCCATTAATCAATCCTCTCTTTATTAGTTGTTAGTTGTTAGTTGTTAGTTGTTAGAAAAAATAAATCCCTAATTAGCAAGATGGCAAGTTAGTTTGATGCTTAGGGTAAAAACTGCCTGCTGCATCTGATTTAAATTATAGGTTATCAAAGGTTGGGACTCGATCGAGTTCGGTTGTTGCTTACGGGACATCGCAATTTCCGCACCCGGCTGATATTTAAGGTTTTTAGCCGTTGTGCGCCTCCCTTGATTTTGGTGTAGCCCCGCGCCCGATAGTCCCGCCGCCCTTGATGCGAGCCTGGGATAGCTGCTGCTGGCTAGTTGGTGCGAGTTCTGTATGAGGGTAGATTGGCGCGGGCGATCGCTCTTTTTGCTGTTTTTTTGCGGTGCAGGGTGCGATCGCACTTTTGTTTCTCTAGCTTTTCAAGCAATCCCAATCCTAATAGGTTCTGATCGGGAAGTTTCGGAGAATTTGCAGCGTAAATTGTGAGTGTATTCTACCCTAAAACGCGCCAGAATTCAACAACCTTGCGAGACATTTTTCCCTAACCGTACCGATGCTATACTATAGCAGTTTGAGCGAAATATGAAGTATTGAGCGATCGAGTCCTCAATCCCCCCATAAAAAATCCCTCAATCCCTCAATCGCTTAATTTAAAATCCATATATTCCCCAATCCCCCAATCCCTCAATCCCCAATTCCTCAATCTAAAATCTAAAACTTGTGAGCCAGCGAAGCCGAAGTATCTAAAATCTAAAATCCCTCAATTCCTCAATTCCCCAATCGAAAATCGAAAATCGAAAATCAAAAATTATTCAATCTAAAATCTAAAACTTGTACGCTCGCGACTTGTCCGCTGGCGTAGCCGAAGCAAGCCGAAGTATCTAAAATCGACTGACTTATCACCTTTTTGAGAAACGCTATATCTTATTTTGACACTTTATTCATTGACTTAAATCACAAAAATATAAGATATTCTTTTCCTAATTTGTTAACTAGAGTACACACTTTCAAAAAAATTAAGATAGGATAGTATATATCAATAAGCTTTTGACGCTACCAGGGTATTGACATGATTAATTATTTGCTAAGTTGGCCTTGTGGCTGCTGCGACGATTGGAAAGATCGTTCGGAGATTTGTGTATTGCTCAGAAACGGGCAGCGCGTTTGTCAGTCGTGCTACGATCGCAAATATAAGAATCAGAAGCCCTCCGCCAGACGCAGGCGATCGAATATATCAGTCTCACAACGCCCTGTATAACAGTTCGATATCTCATAGGAAATATCGATCCCTCAATCTCTTAATCCCTCAATCCCAATCTAAAATCGACTGATTTTTCACTTTTTTGAAAAAGGCTGTAACAGAGATAGTACCATATTAAAACCCGGTGCTTTAAATCAAGCCAAGTATTGCGACAAACTGGTATCAGCAGTTGCAATTAATAATGAGTTAAAAAAAATCCTTGAGTCATCAGTTATCAGTTATCAGTCATCGGTCATTGGTAATCGGTCACTAATTTAGTTATTTATCATCAGTCACCTGACTTTCAGGTGGCTGATTTTAAATCAAAAAATTGAGCGCTGACCACTAATGACTAATGACTAATAACTAAATGATAGTTCCATCAGGAATCGTGGCGTTTTTCAGGACTACGACAATACCGCTGCGGATGTAAAAACCTTGGTTTTCGCGGTTGGATTCTTCCACTCGGTCTTTATTAATTATTTGAACGTTGCGGCCGATGCGGGTATTTTTATCCACAATCGCGCGGCGAATTGTAGTATCCGCACCGATACCGAGGGCGACACCGCCGTTGTCCAAACTCGAATGCCGTTCGGCGTCGGGTTCGTAGAAGTCAGCACCCATAACCAGGGTATCTTGAATCGTACATCCAGCTTCAATGCGCGATCGAACTCCCAGCACAGAATGGTCGATCCGGCAATTTTTGAGAATGCAGCCTTCTGCAATAATCGATTCAGTGATGTGAGTATCTAAAAGCTTAGTCGGCGGCAAGAAACGCGGGCGAGTGTAAATCGGCGCATTTTCATCGTAGAAACTGAAAGGAGGCTTAGGCTGTTTAGTAAGAGCCAAGTTAGCATCATAAAAAGCCTCAATCGTTCCGATATCTTCCCAGTAATCGTCAAACAAATAAGCTTGAACGTTATGGTCTTTTGAAGAATTCGGAATAATCTCTTTACCAAAATCAGTTTGGTTTGGAGATTCTTTCAGAAGTTTAATCAAAACTTCTTTTTTAAACAGATAAATCCCCATCGAAGCAATGTAAGGACTTTCCTGAGCCTGCTGCGCTGTCAGTCCCAGTTTAGTAGTATCCACCTGCATTTGTTTGAGCGGATCGCCTTTTGGTTTTTCGCTGAAAGAAACAACGCGGCCGCTGTCGTCGATTTTCATCAAACCAAAATCCGACGCCCGCTTCTCGTCCATCGGCAAAACCGAGAGGGTGATATCGGCGTTGGTTTCGCGGTGTCTCTCCACAAACTTCTGGTAGTCCATGCGGTAGAGGTGGTCGCCTGAGAGAATCAAGAATTCGTCAACGTCCCACTGTTCTAGTAGCGAGAGATATTGGCGAACTGCGTCTGCTGTCCCTTGGAACCAGTTGGCATTTTCCTGGGTTTGCTGGGCGGCGAGCACCTCGACAAATCCCTCGCTGAAGCCAGAAAACTGGTAGGTACGAGAGATGTGGCGGTTGAGGGATGCCGAGTTGAATTGGGTGAGAACGTAGATTTTGAGTATTTCGGAATTGATGCAATTGCTGACAGGAATATCGATGAGGCGATATTTGCCGGCCAGGGGAACTGCGGGTTTGGCTCGCAGTTTGGTTAGGGGGTAAAGGCGGGTGCCTACACCGCCACCGAGGATGATGGCTAAAACTTTTTTCAAGGAACTTTCTCCCTAGGGTCGATTAACTCTCCAAGTTCAGTGTCTAATGGTGAGGGCTTCTTGACAAGGGGGGGGAGTAAGGAAGTTTTGAGTTTTGAGTTCAGTCGCTGGTGCTGAAACGGGGATTTTTAATCAAAATATTTTGTTCCTACGCTCGATAAGACAGTCCAGGACGCAGGCTAGGCAAAAATACCAGGTTCTCGATCGAGCATCTCTTGGATTAGCAACGATTTTCCAAGAAACGGATTTTTTTACGTAGGTTCTATAGGAGTGAAAAAAACGATGTTTATGAGAGTTGGAGTGTTGACGGGACTATAGTTGTAGCCTTTTTCAAAAAGGTGAGAAGTTGAGATTTTAGATACTTCGGCTTGCTTCGGCTACGCCAGCGGACAAGTCGCGAGCTTATAAGTTTTAGATTGGGGGATTGAGAGATTGAGGGATTGAGGGATCGATACCTCATCTGTTGCTCGAATTGCTATATGAGTGGTGAGTTGTGAGTTAAAATACTCATCCATCAATCATGGATATTTAAAAAAATTTTGAGGTTTAAGTTAAAATACCCATCGATAAATAAGGGAAGTTTAACGACAGAATAAGGTTCGGGGTTTTGGCTGTTAATTATAATTTTTCTGTTGTTAATTCTCGCTTTGTGGCAATTTATCCATCCAGGCTCGATCGCCCTTTGGTATAGTTCCAGCCTTTGACTGATGACGTTGCACCCACAGCCAGCGACACACCACTGATGACTGATGAACAATGACACACCTGAGTCGGGACGATCGATATCTGAGATAAAATCAGTGAGAAATCTCCGATTGACGGCAAATTTTTGTGATATTTTACGATCGGTCGATCGACAAAACTCGATCGAGCGTATATTTTATACCAAAAGCTAGATCCCCTAGAAAGCTCTGCTACTGTAGCCTAAGCCATAGCAACCTAGGAAAATTGTATGCAAATTCAAACCCCCGACTGGGTTAAACACGCGGTATTCTACCAAATATTCCCCGATCGCTTTGCCAAAAGCAAACAACCCCGCAAGCGCCTCCTGCAAAACTTCATGTGGGAAGAATGGCACAAAATCCCTACCCTCCAAAGCTACAAAGGAGGCGACTTGTGGGGCGTTATGGAACAGCTAGATTACTTGCAAGATTTAGGCATTAATGCCATTTACTTTACCCCCATTTTTCAGTCGGCTAGCAACCACCGCTACCACACCCACGACTACTACCAAGTAGATCCGATGTTGGGCGGCAATCCAGCTTTTAAAGAACTTCTAGACGCAGCCCACGATCGCAATATCAAAATTGTCCTAGACGGCGTATTCAACCACGCCAGCCGCGGCTTTTTCTTCTTCCACGACATCCTGGAAAACGGCCCCCATTCTCCTTGGCTAGATTGGTTTCAAATTGAAGACTGGCCGCTATCCCCCTACGACGGCAATTTCCCAGCTAATTATCTCGGTTGGGACGGCAATCGAGCGCTGCCCGTGTTCAATCACGACAATCCTGAAGTGCGAGAGTACATTATGGAAGTCGCCGAATATTGGATTAAATTCGGCATTGACGGCTGGCGGCTGGACGTTCCTTTTGAAATTAAAACAGAGGGATTTTGGCAGGAATTTCGAGAAAGAGTGAAAGCTGTTAATCCCGAAGCTTACATTGTCGGCGAAGTCTGGGAAGATGCGAGAGAATGGCTCGATGGCAGTCAATTTGACGGCGTGATGAATTATCTGTTTGCGGCACCGACTATTGCTTTTGCTGCGGGCGATCGGGTAGATATGAACCAATTAGAAGGTCGTTCTTATTACCCCTATCCGGCGCTGTTTGCCAAGCAGTACGGCGAGAAGATTCAGAAAGTTTTGGAATTATATCCGTGGGAAATACAGCTAACTCAACTAAATTTGTTAGCCAGTCACGATACTGCGAGGTTGCTGTCAATTGCAGGAGACGATCGCTCTAGTGTCGAAATTGCGACTTTGCTGCTGTTAACTTATGCCGGAGCTCCCAGCATTTATTACGGTGATGAAGTTGGTTTACCGGGCGCTCTAGATCCAGATTCTCGCCGCAGTTTTCCCTTAAAAGCTCACTGGGAACTTGATGTTTTAGATTACCACAAACAGTTGATAGCTTTGCGCCACAAATACGTCGCCCTCCGCACAGGGACTTACAAAGTTCTGTTTGCTGAAGGCACGGTTTACGTCTTTGCGCGAATTTTAGAAGATGAGGAAATAATTGTGGCAGTGAATGTGGCAACTCAAGAGGTGAAGGTAAATTTTGAGACTCCCAGTTTGAAATTCCCTCACGATAAATTGCTGTTTGGCAAGGGTGAGTTTGTTTGGGAAGGTGAGGGAGAAACTCGGAAGTTAGCGCTGAATATGCCCGCGCGATCGGGTTTAATTATCGGTACTGCTAATTAGTCCTTTAGACATTTGAAACCAAAGAAACCTGGTTTTTGACCTAATTTTTGAGTCAAAACTAAATATTGAAGTCAAAAACTCGATTTCTGAAATTGGTGCAAGATTTATGATAGATGATATTGTTGGGCGAAGTGAAATGTAGGATTCGTGCTTCCTGACATATTGCACAACAAGCAAAAACCGGGAATAGGATTAAAAATCTAAGTTTTAATCCTAGATTTTTAATCCTATTCCCGGTTTTGATCGGTTTATAGAAAATACTGCAATATCTCAGTTTCTCTCAACCCAAGCTACACAAACTGCCTCTTATTGATGCTGCCACCACAAAGATAGGCATCAATGCACTACACTAGGTTGGTAAAAAATATTTATTGTTTCTCAGGATATGTAATGCAGCGCCTAAAGATATTAGCGCAGTTCCTTCGGTTGAGACGCTGGTTTGCTCACAATTTAGGGGTGAGCGCGGTTCGCAAAGAACAAGTCTATTTGGACCTTGCTCAGTCCGTGACTCTGACAGATGCCAGTTATTGGATTCAAGTTTTATTTTCTGCTGGGATAGCTACCCTGGGATTGGTGTTGAATAGTCCGGCCGTCATCATTGGCGCGATGCTGATTTCACCTTTAATGGGGAGTATTTTGGCAAACGGGCTGGCTTTGGCTGCTGGGGATGCGATTTTGGCGCTGCGGGCCCTCGTTAATTTAATTTTGAGCTGCACGCTGGCTATTTCCTTTGCGGTGGTGTTGGTATTGATTTTGCCGTTTAAGGAAATGACCAGCGAAATTCTGGCCAGAACTCAGCCAAATTTGCTGGATTTAGTGATTGCGCTGTTTTCTGGGGCTGTGGGGGCGGTGGCTATTTGCAAGGAGGCTAAGGGGGTTGTTACCTCTATTCCGGGGGTTTCTATCGCGGTGGCGTTGATGCCGCCGCTGTGTGTGGTGGGTTACGGGATTGGGATGGCGGTGAGTCTGAGTCCCGGAAGCGGGTTGGCGGTGGCGCGGGGGGGAGGGCTGCTGTTTTTTACCAACTTAGTCGCTATTACGTTTATGGCGATGTTGGTGTTTTTGGTTCTGCACATTGATAGTTTTCCCGTGCGCGAGCGAGTGCGTTTGTGGCGGAAAACCAATGGAGAAAGTATTTGGATGCAGTCTTTGGTCGAGCGAATTCCGGCGTCGGAACGATTGAAGCGCATCGGTAGTTTGCCAAGTCGCCTGCTGCTGATTTTGATGACTATTTTATTGACTTCGATTCCTCTGTATCAATCTTACAATCAACTTCGTGACGAAATCTCTCGCAAGCAGCAAGAAAATCAACTGCGTAATAGCACTACAGAAATCTGGCAAAAAAACTTTGGTAACTTTCCTGATGGTAAGGTGCGATCGTACATCAGTCAACTTTCGTTTCGAGAACAAAAGCGTAAATTAGTCGCTCAACTTCAGGTAGTTACTAGCAAGGTTTACACGGAAGCGGAACGAGAGCAATACAAGCAATTGCTGTCAGCGAAACTTGGGAGGCCGTTGGAGTCAATTGCTCTGAATCTGATTCAAATTCCCATAGCTTCTAACGAGCTGTTACCAACAAAGGTTTCTGAAACAACAATCAAGCCGGAGCCTCCCCCCACGGTTGCGGAATTGCAATCGAGTTTTTTGACGGCTGTGGAGTCTGCCCTCGATTCCCTGATTTTGCCCCTACCGGCTCAATTGATGAGTTATCAGGCGATTACTAGCCCGCTGACGCCGTTAAGGATTCAGATTGCTTACTTTAGTCCGCGGGATCTCGATCGCGACGGACAAGCGCTGCTGGTGGATGATATCCGCAGTCAATTAAATTACCCTACAGCGCAGGTCAATTTCAATCGGATTGCGCCGGTTGCTGGAACGGTTACTTTTGCGTTAAATCAAGCTCAAATTCCGGCAAATCAAGTTCAATTGCTCGATCGACTGGGTAAGACGGTACAGCAAAATCCTAAATTGCAGATTGAAATGAGTTCCGGTCAAGCGCCCTCGGAAGCTGGGACGCCGGCGATCGGGCGATCGGTGGCGGTTCGCAATTATTTGCAAACAAAATGGCAAATTAAGCCCGATCGCTATATTACTAAAACTGAAACTGCAACTCAACCAATTGTCCAGTTAAAAACAGTTCTCAAAAAACCGCCCCAAAATTCCTCACCTTCTGTTCAGCAGGATGCAGTTGAAGGAGGAGTGACACGCTGACTGTTTTTAACACTGGTGTCAAAAAGACGGTTAGTAGTGCGGAATGCGAGTCCGCACGCGCGATCCAATCTATCTATACAATCCGATAATTACCAATAGGAAATTTTTAAAATGATAGAAAGCATACAAGAAGTGGCGATTGAAGACAATCTGAAGCAATTTTTAGTAGTGCTTTCAGTTTCTTTGAGTGTGGCAACTCTGCCACAAATTGTTAGTTGGTTGCGCCGAATTCCCTATACGCTGCTGCTAGTGATTGTGGGAGCAGGACTGGCTTTGGTTGATGTGCGGTTGGTGAATCTTTCGCCTGAATTGATTCTGTTGATTTTTCTGCCACCGCTGCTGTTTGAAGCTGCTTGGAATTTGAAGTGGTCGAGTTTAAAACAGGATTTAATTCCTATTTGTCTTTATGCTGTTTTCGGTGTGCTGATTTCCATTGCGGGTGTGGCAATTGGTTTAAATCAGTTTGCCGGTCTTTCTTTGGGAACTGCGCTGATGATTGGGGCTACCCTTTCAGCTACCGATCCGGTTTCGGTGACGGCTTTGTTTCGGGAGTTGGGGGTTGAGAAGCGTCTCAGCACTTTGATGGAAGGCGAAAGTTTGTTTAATGACGGAATGGCAGTTGTGGCGTTTGGATTTCTGGCTGCTTTTGCTCAGGGAACTGCTAATTTATCGCCGGGGCCGATTTTGCTGGAGTTGATAACGGTGGTGGGGATTGGGCTGGGGGTTGGCGGGCTGATCGGGTTTGCGATTTCTTATCTGACGCAGCGGTTCGATTTGCCTCTGGTGGAGCAGTCTCTGACGTTGGTTTCGGCCTACGGTACTTATTTGA
>NZ_CAWPRX010000040.1:0-19674 GCF_963890365.1 Tychonema sp. LEGE 07196
AACCACCCCTCCGCCTCCGCCCCAACCCCCAGTCAAACTCGAACTCGAACTGATACTCGATCGAGAAACCTTCGTCACCCAACTCGGCCGCCCCTTAGTCATTTCCGGCAAAATCGACATTTCCCAACCACCCCAAACAACCAGAAAAAAAGCAACTCTCATCTCTGAATCACAAACAGAAGAACTCAAAAAACTCATCGGTTCAGCAGAAATACAAATCTACCTGCGCGACCCCCAAACCTCAAAAATACTCGCCCAAATCCAGCAGCAGATGCCAGAACAAGCTCCCCCCTGCATCTTTGCCTGCGTCACCTACATCCCCAGCGAGTGCAAAAGTCGCCTAATTTTAGGAGAAGCAATACTCAGCAGCGGAGGCGTTCCCCTAGCCACAAAACTATTTACAATTACGGCCCGTTTAGAGCACCTTCTAGAAGTAATTAAAGAAAATTTCATCGAAGAAAAGCATCAAGCCGAACTCTCCCCAACAGCCTCAAAACAGCCTCTGAAGACCACAAATTTATCGTTTCTCAAGCTAGTAGAAAAATCTTTAGAGCCTCCATCCCCGGCCGAAGTTTCAACAAACGAACCCTTACCGCCTCAACTGAATTCCCGCCAAACTGCAAGTGCCGGCGGTTTAGAATTGCCCGCATTCGGTAACAAACTGCCCGAGGGGGGCCGATCGCAATTACTCCAAGAAATCTCCAATCCCCGTCAAACAGTCGCCGGGGCGATCGACCCACAAACCAAACCCTCAGACATCCCAACAGCCGCAGAAACGGCCGAAGATCGAGCGATCGACAAAAAACCCGAAAACACCCCGGAACCAGAAACAACAGCCCCAGAAACCCCGCCACCAGCCTCAAAACAGGCATTTCAAACCCTAAACGTCGAGAATAGATTTTGGTCGCGACTGAGTTCCCTAGCCAGCAACGGCGAATCCCCCGAATGGCTCAAAGCAACCACCCTGTCGCCAACTCCAAAAGCCGCCAATAGCAGCGACACCACAGCCGTAGTGGAAGAAAGCAGCCCAACATTACAGCAACGGGCGATCGGGAAAACAATTTCCGAGCCCCAATATATTGGCCCGGAATCCAGAGAATTTGTAGTTTTTGACGAGCCCCCACAGCCGAAACAAGTTGCTCAAAAAACCACAAAACTCGAAGAATCAACTGGGCCAACTCCCTACGTTTTGCCAGAAGACGAGTTAGTACCGATGCCCGTCTTAGAATTGCCGCGCGCCCAAATCCTCGCGGGCCAAGCTGTAACAGTGAAAGTGCAACTGCCGGAATTGATGCCCCGGATTTATGTAAAAGTTTGGGTATTCGATCGACAAAGCTACCTGATTCTCGACGGGCCGCGCTGGATTACCGAATTTACACCTAACGGCTTGGGAAATGTCAGAGCAAGTATCGAGTTAGAAATTCCCTACGGCTGCATGGAAGTCGAATTTGAGGCGATCGCCGTAGAAATGCAAACTCAGCGAGAAAGTCACAAAATCAGCGTTCACCGCCAAGTTTTGCCCCCAGCCGGCCCCCTTTTGCCCCTGGATGAGTGAACCCTGCATTCATCTCTCTCTTCTCTTTCTCTGTGTTCTCTGCGTTCTCTGCGGTTAAAAAATTCCGAAATCAGTAATCGTAGCCAGTAGCTAACCCTGATTTGGTATTACTGCAAAAAAGTCGGGAAATGGAGGCGAGAAATCTCAGAATATTCCCGGTTTCTCGCCGCCCGCGCCCAACTTTTTATATCGTTTCCGGTTGCATCGGAATAATAAAATCGAGTCAACAATCAACAGTCAACTTATTCTTGTACACATAGATCGATCGCTGCAAATCCTCAAATTGCAGCGACATCTGGGCCGCCAAACCCGTGCGGTTCCAAACATCCTCCTGACACTTGCGGCGGCAAAAATTCATCGGTTCCGAGTAAACTTGAGATGTCGATAAACTCGGCTTCGGCCCGCACCAGTGAATCACATTCGCCAACGCGCGATCGCCCGCAGGCCCGCTTGATTCCATCGGAAACCGCTTTTTCACCAAATCCCGGTCAAAATCCGGCACCAAAAACTGCATATCCACACTCTGCACCCGCAGCCGACTTTCCCCGGCCGCCCGGACAATCATAAAGTTTAAAAAACCCATTTCTCCGTACTTAAATATCCCCGGATTTGCAACCGTAAAATCTAAAATTTCTACGTATTCTTCCTAATTAAAATGCCGCGTTCAGCAAAAAAAGTACCAGTGCAGAAATAATTGGCTCGATATTTCGACCAGCTAAAACTGGGGAAATTTTTCTCAACACCAGGAATGTCAAAGAAAAACTTGGAAATATCTGCATCCGAATTTTCCTGACAAGGTTGGTCTACAATAAAATCAAATTCCTTAAAATTAGCAAACTTGAGAACATCGCCCCAGACGATCGTATCGGCATCCAAAACCATAAAATTTGACCGAGGACTTTCCCAAAAGGCAATCATCTTAGTTTTGCTCCAACCAAAACTTTTTTTCCTGAGAACCTCTTAGGAAACCGTTGTGCGATCGATTACTCGCACGCCGTAGGATTTTTCCAAAGCACTCACAGAAAACGTACCGTCAATCAACTGACAGATGGGAACATCTCCCAAAAAATACCGGATGCTAGCACAGCAATCCTTAGCAAACAGATAATCTTGGTCGCAGCAGGCAATGATAATACCAAAATCTTCCATAACCGCTGATTCTTTTACTAAAATCTCCACCCACAGCGGTTGTTTTTTTTGTTCCGACAGCACTATTTTTGAGTTGTGCATTTTCGCCCGCTTAGCATTAAATTCCTGCGATCGCCCTACGCCAAAAACAGCCATCAAATCCCTATAAAATTTGGGTTGAGTTTGTATCTCAAGCAACACAGCATTCTCGGCGCGATTGGATATTAAGCAACACCAATTGCAGCCGCACTCAGAACACCCAAAAATTGTGTTAAAGTAGCGGTTAATTAAACCGGGCGACAGCTTGTCTCAAACATGACTATCGCCCGCGCAAGTCCCGACTCTTGGGATCGTCAAAAAAGCCAAATTGGTCAAGCCAGAAATTTGGCTTTTCAAGGGTACATCTACGAGTTATGAAAGCCCGCTGGCTCCCAGCAGGCCCGAAAATCGCCCCGCCAAAGGTCGCAGGGTTTAAAGTGAGGTTAAAAAGCTTGACATATTTGGCTCGAAAGCTGTATAAGGGAGGCGACAAGCAGCCCCGATCCTATCCTGATAACTGTCTATTAAGTCTGGCGTAGCCGAAGACTCAGGGTAGCAGTCAGTTTGAGGCAGATTGTGGCCGAACCCGCACCACCAATTATCGATCGCACCTACAGCAATTAAAGCAAGTCGGGCGATCGATAGATGAAATGAACTCCTTGGGGCGCAGGGAGTCTGCCGAGATCGCACGCACCCCGTGCGATGGGAGTGAGGACAAGATGGCTTGTCAAACCTCCATACGCTGCATAAGACCAACATCATTCAAAAATGGTAGAGGCAGCGGCGGTTGAAACGGGAAGCCCAGACTGTATGCTTCGCATAGCGTGTGGGTACGTCGCCCGGTGATGGTATAATCAACCGTAATGTAATGTGGACTTGACCAGAATTGATGCCCTTGCCGTAGAAAAGCCCAGCCCCTACGTTCAAGCGGAAACTAGACACCCCAACTGTGAGTCAGCAGCTATGGAGAGGTTCTATTATATTGGCAGTTATTCTTAGCAGACAAGCAACCACAAAAATTACAAGTTGGGAATTCTCGATCGAGTTGAATAGAGTGTGAAGGTGTGAGGAAAATGAACAGAACTTTTTGGAATTTACTGCTAGTATCCCCCGCTATTCTGGGGCTATCATCAGTTGTCAGTACCGCAGCCCTAGCAGCCGAAGCGACCGCAACCGCTGAAGCCAACCAGCTAGCCACAGCAAAGTCATCCGAATCAAAAATTGCAGCATCAGTTGCAGAATTAGTTGCAGAACCAGTTGCAGCAGCCCCTGCCGCCCCAGAAAAGCTGGCTTTAAACAGCATCGCTCCAGCGGCCCAAACCCCGATCGCCAACTCGGACGACGCACAAAAACAGCCGGAAAAACTGGCAAAAATTGAACCAGAAACCAGCGCAGCAGCACTGCAAACAGCAGAAAGCGGCATCGACTCAGCAGCCCCAATCGCAATCGCCCCCGCCACCACAGCGGCAGCGACTGAACCCGTGGCTGCAGCGAACACAGCCGAACCGTCGCCCCAAGCATCAGACTTGGCAGTGCAAAGCACCCCCACAGACACCGCTGCAAAAATTGAAGAACCCGCTGCCGCCGCTCTCCCCCCAGCTACTGTCCCAGCTACTAAGGTAGAAATTGCTCAGACAGTACCCGGAGGAATGGGCGGCCCGATCGTCCCAGCAACACCCCAAGCCCTGCCGGCACAACAGTCAGGAACCATGTCCCAGGTGACATCGGTCTCTCAGCTATCCGACGTAAGGCCGACAGACTGGGCATTCCAAGCCCTGCAATCCCTAGTCGAACGCTACGGTTGTATCGCAGGCTATCCCGACGGCACCTACCGCGGCAACCGCGCCCTGACTCGCTACGAATTTGCAGCCGGCGTCAACGCCTGCTTAGACCAAGTAACCAAACTAATTAGCTCGTCAACAGGTACCTTCGTCACCAAAGACGACTTAGCCATCCTGCAACGCCTGCAAGAAGAATTTGCAGCCGAACTCGCTACCCTGCGCGGACGAGTAGACGGCCTAGAAGCTCGCACCGCAGAACTAGAAGCTAACCAGTTCTCCACCACAACCAAACTCTCAGGAGAAGCCATTTTTCTCGCCAGCGACACCTTCGGAGATGGTGTTGGGCTGCGGGACGACAAAACGGCCACCAACCTCGGCTACCGGGTGCGGTTGAACTTCAACACCAGCTTCAGCGGTCGAGACTTGCTCAGAACCCGCTTGCAAGCTAGAAACGTCGCCAACTACGGTACAGCCAACACCGCCGGTACGAACATGGCTCGCCTCGCCATCGACGGCGAAGACGGCAACCAATTCTCCCTCGATCAAGTGTGGTATCGCTTTCCGGTAGGCAACGCTACAGTATGGTTGGGCCCGAAAGGACTGAGGCTCGATGACGTTGCCGAGCTGACTGCTCCCTTGGAAAGTAGCGGCAACGGTGCTTTATCCAGGTTTGGACGTTACAACCCGGCAGTGTTCCGCGGCCCCGAAGGAGCAGGCGCTGCTATCAAATACAACTTGGGCCCAGTGAAAGCCACAGTTGCCTATCTTGCCTCCGACGGCGACTCTCCCAACCCAGCCGACGGCCGGGGCGTTTTCAACGGTTCTTTCAGCGCTTTGGGTCAGCTCAACTTCTCTCTCGGCAAATTTATTGACATTGGCGCAACTTACACCCGGAAATACAATCGGGGTGGCGATGTTGGCATCATGGGCGGTACTGGCAGTTCCTTGGCTAACCGGCCCTTCGGTCAAACATCCACCGCATCAGATAACTTTGGCGTACAACTTAACTTAAAACCCAGCCGCGGCTTCCAGCTTGGCGGTTGGTACGGTTACACCAAGGCTCACCAAGAACGGGGCGCAGACAATGACGCTACTGTTCAGAACGGTGCTGTTTTCTTGGCGCTGCCAGATTTTGGCAAGCCTGGAAACCTCCTCGGTTTTATTGCCGGCATCCCGCCAAAAGTTACTGAAAGCGATGTCGCCAGAGACCGCGACACCTCTTATCACTTGGAGGGTTTCTATCGCTTCCAAGTTAATGACTTTATTGCGGTGACACCGGGCGTTTACG
The DNA here is from genome assembly GCF_963890365.1 of Tychonema sp. LEGE 07196. Classification (NCBI taxonomy): domain Bacteria; kingdom Bacillati; phylum Cyanobacteriota; class Cyanophyceae; order Oscillatoriales; family Microcoleaceae; genus Tychonema; species Tychonema sp. LEGE 07196. Next base: position 5,792 of record NZ_CAWPRX010000040.1, read on the forward strand.
TGATTCTGAATCCCGAAAACAACAGAAATAATGACGATATCTGGGTAGGAGTCCTGCGGACAACCTTTAGTTTCTAAGGTTTCCTGATATCTAGTTAAAACTAAAAGCGGCAGGCGACTGCCGCTTTTAGTTATTGCTCAGTTGGTAGTTGTTAGTTGGCAGTTGGCAGTTGTTAGTTGGTAGTTGTCAGTTGGCAGTTGTCAGTTGGCAGTTGTCAGTTGGCAGTTGTCAGTTGTCAGTTGTTAGTTGGTAGGGGCGGTGGATGGTGCGTGCGGGCCCTCTTAGTTGGTAGTTGTTAGTTGTTAGTTGTTAGTTGTTAGTTGTCAACAGTCAACAGTCAACCGTCAACAGTCAACCGTCAACAGTCAACCGTCAACCGTCAACAAGATTATGAATTTTGGCGGCAAATCCCGAAAACGGAGGTGTAGCCGTGCAGAAACGTGCTGCCGCCCACGGGGCCGATTTCGCCGTTGCAGAAAAAGCCGCTCAGGGGAATGTTTTTGATGTACCTGCCAAACAGTCGCGAGTCAAAGTTCGATTGGCCGTAAAGCCCTTCGCCGCGCCCCAGACAAGAGAAAATCAATGCGCCGGCGCTAGATGTACCCCTGTACTCAGCATCCCGCTGATAGCGATCGAGCAGCAGTTCTAGGTCTTCTGCGGAGGTGCGCGCGTCCCGCAGGTGGAATTGGATGCGCTGTCCGGGACGGACTCGATCGCCGATCGCAATTGCTCCCACTTTCGGATCTACCCCTAACAAATTTCGGATTAAAAAATCTCCGGGCTCTAATTTAAACTTGAATTCATCGCTGACTAAGCCGACAAATAACGAGTGCTGCGCTAATTCTCGGTCCGCTTCGCTCAAAGTTTGAACTAACTCTCGCAGGGCCTCTAAGGGCGATCGCTCGATGCCCCCGCTGCCGATATCGTCGGTTTGTTCTTCGAGTTTGAGCACAATATTGCGCTCTCCTTCCGTCACCCGATAAGGATGCCCGATCGGTCTGCAGCCTTGAGCGACGATCGTTTCGAGAACTATATTACCGCTCAAAGCCACTCCCACCGTTCCTTCTCGGTAAAGCTGATAGTCGCAAAACAGCGCCGCGCCCCTGCCCGCACCGTCGCCGCCGGCGAGTCCCCCTACCTTCGGTGCACCCGGATAGGCATAATCTAGCCCTTGCAGCAAATCGTTAATTTTTGCCGAAAAGGGGTCGGCCAAAATGATAAACTGCGGTTCTTCACCGGCCGGCACGCCCAACAAATCCACCCAAGTATCCGGCGGACTGTCTAAGTCCGGCAGTTCCTCTGCACCGACGTGAAATGTTCTGACGTTCACTCCAGGCAAGCGGGCAAGACAGAGGCTGACTGCTGGAGAACCCTCCACTTCTTCGGTCTGACCGCCTCGACCGGTACCGATTACCCCCCCCCCGCCGCAGCCGAGAATCGCAGGCACTGGCAGTAATTCTTTGAGTAAAGGCATCAGCCGAGAATACTCGCTGGCAAAGGCAGACGAGATAAAAATCAGCGCTAAATCGGCCGGGCCTTCTAATTCGCGATCGGCTTTTTCTACAACTTCTTTCAAGGCTGATTCCAAAGACGGACGGGTTGATAAGGCGCTGACCCATTGCATTTGGTTTTGCTTGTCCATAGGGCGAAAATCTCTATAAAACTATGTCTATACATTAGGCTAACCGGAACTTGCCGCTGGCGGGACGCTATTGGAAAGTCGATCGACTCTCCCCCGATCGCGGTTTTTGTGTTAACATAAGTTAACATGAGTCTTAAATCAATCTGTTTAGTGTTAAATTCCGTCTTCAGCTAAATCTTAAAAGATCAAGCTCAATACAGTTTGACACCACAACTGGGTGTAATGTTTTTATCAAAAGTCAGGTGGGCTCGACCTGCATTGATGCCTGTTAACTAAAATCCGCCGATCGGCTAAAATAAAACAGGAAGTAGAGACGGCTGCTGCGATCGCAGTTTATTGATGGGTTTGATCGGGCTGCAACCTCAGCACATCTCAAGCTAGTATTAGCTGAGGTCGCCAAACTGAAACTGCAAATCGAACACAAGCTAACATCCAAAAAAGAAAACCTTTCTTACCGTGAAAATTTATGACAACAACACCCGCAGGCAACATCGAATCAAAAATTGAAGAAGAACTAGAAAGCGCTCGTACCGTCTGTGACGTCAAGGGCGCAACTTCGGGCGAATGCGCCGCAGCGTGGGACGCAGTTGAAGAACTGCAAGCTGAAGCTTCCCACCAAAAGCAAGTCAAACCTAAAAATTCCTTGGATAGATTTTGCGACGACAACCCTGACGCTGCTGAATGCCGCATCTACGAGGAATAAACGAGCAATTTAGCTCCTTGTCTTCCCTCCCGCACCAAAAGCTACATTTTGGTGCGGGATTCTTTTATCGCTTGATTAACTGTACCTTTTTGCCAAATACGTGCTATACATAACTCCCTCCCAAAAAAACCTTGTAAAGGAGAGCTAGGACTTCATCTATAGCAAGTATTTAGTCAACTCCCCAAGAATACCCAGTGGTTGAAAGTGCGTCTACAGGAGACTTTACCAACCTGGTACAGGTTGAAGACAAGACGAGTGAATTACCCACCGTCAAGCGGAGTACCGCTATGACGGGGGCTTCCAGATTCACAAGGAACCGCGTCCGACAAGACCGAAATCTTGCCACCACGACTTACATTCCCTCCACTGGCAGTAGCACTAATTCCTAATGCCAAAAACCGCAAGGCTTCATCATCTAATATTTTTTGCCGCATTCACGTCGCGATCATTTCTTGATTTACAACTAGGGCAATCCCAATGACGAACATCCAATGACATTTCAGATACTTTGTGCAGACAATTATTGCAAGTTTTGGAGCTAGGGAAGAATCGGTCAACCTCAACATAGATTTTGCCCTCTTTTTCAGCTTTATACTTGAGCATTGTTCCGAACATCCCCCACCCAGCATCGCTAATTGATTTAGCTATACAGTGATTGTGTACCATGCCTTTGACGTTTAAATTTTCTACGGCGATGACTTGGTTTTCGTTTACTATCTTGCGGGATAGTTTGTGTAGAAAATCTTCGCGAACACGCTTGATTCTTGAGGGGACTTTAGCCACTAATCTTCTAGCCTTGTGTCTAGTATTGCTCCCTTTTTGCTGACGACTGAGTTTCTGTTGTTTCCTTTTGAGGTTACGGCTGTGTCTTTTGAGATGCTGAGGATTGACATATTTACTGCCATCACTGGTTACACAGAAGTCAATCAAGCCTACATCTAAACCAATTGCCTTGCCTTTTTGTGTAGTCTCTACACTCGGAATACCATCATCAACCAAGATAGAAGCAAAATACTTCCCATCTGGGTTCTTAGATACGGTAACAGTCTTGACTGTGCCATCAAAAGTGCGATGTATTTTGCAATTCACTTCACCAATGATAGGTAGCTTGATAGACTTTTCACCTACCTTGACATTCTGAGGATAGCTGACGGATTGCCGTCCATGCTTTGATTTGAAGCTAGGAAAACCAGCTTTTTTTTCAAAGAAATTCTGGTATGCAACAGACAGATTTAGGGCAACAACCTGTAGAGATGGCGAGTAAGCACCTTTCTTCAGCCAAGGATATTCGCTCTTGAGCTGAGGTAGTAAACCTTGGATTGCGCCCCGACTCAGCCCTTTACCGGTAGCCTTGTATGTTTCCTGACAAAGATTTAGGCTGTAATTCCAGAACCATCTCGAACAGCCAAATGCACCAGCAAAATATTGCTGCTGTTCGGTTGTTGGATATAATCGGAACTTGTAAGCTTGATACATTATCGGTAACTAAGGTTGCTGGTAACAGCATAGCTGATAGGCAAGGAAAATACAGGGAATTTGTTCGTTTCCTCATGCACCGCCCGTCTACTGCTGGCTGCGCTTTGTATCTCGTGGGCGGTGCAATTGTCAACTCACGAGCCTTTCATCACGCGGGCGTAATTCATTCGGGGTACTTCGCGCAGCGCGAAGATTCATCCCGAATGAATATACCGAGGGACTTCCCGGCTGGATAGTTAAAATTACGTTATATTTTGGGATATGCCGAGGACGTTCGGCGAAGCTGTCGAGCCACCAACGAAAGTTTTTGTAAACCTCGTTTCAACCGCCGTCTTATCTTATCCCTGACTTTTGAGCATTTGTATAGTAGAATTTGTCACAAATAAGTGAGTATATTTTCCCAAAGATGTTAAGTCTTTTATTGGCAGCCACTGGGCCTTGGTTTCAACCACTTGTGTGGATGGATTACCGCTTGTCTGTGCTATTAACCATTTCGATCCCGCTGGTAGTGCTGATTTGGGCTGTTTTTGACAAAGCTGATGCGATCGCCCGTTTGTTGGTGATTTATTGGCGGGTAGCCAGTTTGTTGGCAATTACACTTTACCTGATGATGGCTGCTCTGCCTGTGAGCTTTGTCTCGTCAGTGATAGCGAGAGCCTTGATTCCTGCTTGTCTGTGGTTCTGGCAGGATTTAAACGACGAAATTGCCGATCGGCCTCAATCACCTTTGAAGCTCGCCTTTACAGCTTGGCGGTGGGCGATTACTGTTTTCAGCGGTTTGGGCGCTCTAGCTCAAATTCCCTTCTTAAACTGTGCCTTTAAATCTCAAATTCAAGTAATTGACGAACCTTTTTGCCGCATTTGGTTAGACCCGCCTTGGCTGTACAAGCAGATGTTTCACCCTAATCTCACACCTCAATTTTTGGGATTGTTGGGTATGACAGGTTTAGCAATTTATGTAATTTACCTGTCATACTTTGTATTAATTAAAATTGGCAAACAGGGGAGGTCAGCTACTGGAAATTAAGTAGATTTAAAGCAAATATTGGTCTCCTCCATTTCAGCTAAAATCTTCAACAAAAAAGTCAAAATTTCCTACTCGAAAAAACCGCATATACGAAAAATTCAACTAACAAGAGGGTGGCTGAGGTGATACCGCTCAAAATTTGATACCGTACCACGTACTCCTGTTGTGGATATCTAAAAATTTTAGACGAAGAGTTCCTGCTCCGGTTGCAACTAAATCTCAAACTTGTAGGGCGAAGTCGAATTATCTCAAATCTCAAATTGACTGACATCAATGTTATTGGAAAAGACTGTGATGGATAGCAAAGAAGCATATTTACAGTGCTTAGAAAAGCTGATTTGGGCGATCGACCGCCTAAACGCAGAAGTAGAACCAACTGAACTCGCTCGGATTGCCGAACTGATAGTTCAGCCGATGACAGGATCGTGGCGTTTTTTTCACACTCCCGAACATATTTTTGAGGTAGGGGGAAAAGAAGACGCGATCGAGGTTTTGGCCGCTTTATTTCACGATATCGTCTACGTGCAAGTCGATCGCAGTATTAACTTTAACGTCAGCTACTACATCACTCCGGTAACAAAAGAAGTCAACAAACAGCTACAAATTCGAGAGCAATCTGAACTGTCGGCAGATCCTACCTTCGAGATGGTAATGCAGGTATTCGGTTTTGTACCCGGAGAAGTGCTCAACCCCTTCTCAGGACAAAACGAATTTCTCAGCGCTTTGGTAGCAGCAAAAGCTCTAGAACCATTTCTCAAACGCGAGCAATTGCTTCAAATTGCAGCCTGCATTGAAGCCACAATTCCGTTTCGCCCCGCCGACGGAAAAGTAACAGTCAGCCAGCGTCTTTACGACCGCTTGCAAGCAATAAATATCCTGTTTAACCTCAGTTTGACTGACGAGGAAATGCGGGAAACTATAAAAAAAGCTGTACGCATTTCTAACCGGGATGTAATCAGTTTTTCTCACCAGAGTTCAGCCCATTTTTTGGCAAATACCTGGAATTTACTGCCGGAAACCAATCACAACCTCACCTGCTGCGGTTTTTACACGGTTCGCGACTATCGAATTGCTATCCTGAAAATGGAGGGTTTTCTGAGTTATCTCCAGCCAGAGGTGATTTTTCGGCAGTTTGAGGGATGTCCCGACGATCGCACCTATCAGCGTTGGGAAACTACTGCTAGATACAATCTGGAAATTGCCAAGCTTTATTTAGGCTGCAAACTAGCTGCTATCGCCCTGCTAGAAGCTCTTTCTTCGAGTTTGGGAATCGACGTTTCTCTAGCGATGATGATGGGAGAACTTCCAGATAGAACTGTCGGAGGCGTGCGCCTAGAAAGCTTTTTTCCAGAAATCGAGAAACCTTACAACCCTAAAAATAGTTTAGAATCGGAAGTATTAAATTTATTAGAAAATGGTAGGGCTAAAAGCAATTCTAAGAGCGATTTAGAACACTCTCCGCTGGCGACGTTTGTAGTAAAAATTGTCGGCTTTGACGAAATGCGCTATCAGTGCGATCGAGCTAAGGAATTGTTTAAGCAAAATCTCGAAGCAGATGAGTTTATTACCGATTTTAACCCGATAGTTATAAAAATTGTCGTTGACTCAATTCTCCAGTTATTTGAAAGTCGCAAATCTACTATCTACCGACACTACCAAATCATTTCTGAGTTAAGGTCCAAACCCCAGACCAATTTTCAGGAACGCCATTTTTTATCAAATGGTTGAGTCGCTCTAAATACAGGATAGCCGTTTTGTCTTCGGAATTAACAGCTAAAACTCGATCGAAACAAATTTGACCGGCCTGAAATTCGTGACGGCGATAATGTTCTAAACCCCGTTCAAAATCCGGCTGAGTTTGTAACTTGATTTCCCTGACTAACTCGGTTTCTCCGTCGAGGACTTCATAGATAGAAATTGCATCTTTTTTGCCTTTGACAATTACTCTATCTAAAAAACGGATTTGATACTGTTCGGGAGCGGTTAAATTTTCCAAAATTTTATCAGAAATTATTAACGATACTCCATATAATTTAGTGAGACTTTCCAAACGAGAGGCTAAATTGACATGATCGGAAAAAGCATCTCCCTGCATTCTCTGTGCTTCTCCGACTATCCCCACCATCATCTGACCGAAATGCACTCCTACACCTACTTGAATCGGTTGATATCCGCTGCGAAGCCGATAGACATTATATTTGTGAACTTGTTGCAGTTTAGCAATTCCACCTTTGAGTGCATCGTCAGCACCGTTTGGAAAAACTGCCATCATTCCATCTCCTAAATACTTGACAATAAAGCCGTGATTCTCTCTAATTTTTGGACTTACTTCTCGCAAGTAAGCATTAACAAAGTCAAAGTTTTGCTGTGGTGTCATAGTTTCAGAAAGCGAGGTGAAAGAGCGAATATCGCTAAACATGACTGCCATTTCTTTGCTGACATGATTGCCTAATTCGATATCCACAATGCTTTCTTTTTTCAAAAATTCTAAGAAAGCATCAGGGAAAAATCGCCCGTAGGCGCTGTTAGTTTGCGATAAGTTGATGTGAGACTTAATTCTGGTTAAAAGTTCGTCTTTCGAGAAGGGTTTAGTTAGATAGTCGTTAGCGCCGAATTGAAATCCTACGATTAAGTCTGATACTTGATTTTTCGCCGTTAACATCACTACTGGCAACTCGTGGGAGGGATATTTTTCCCTTAGTTTGGCGCAGACTTCATAACCCGACATTCTGGGCATCATGATGTCGAGAATGATTAAGTCAAAATGCTGTCCGCCTTCGAGGATTGATAGGGCTTGTTCCCCGTTAGGCGCCTGAATGACGCTATAATTTTCCAGAGAAAGATGATTGTTTAAAACTTGTAAATTTATCGGGTCGTCGTCAACTATCATAATTTTAAATTGTTCAAGTTTTAATGGCAATCTGGCTTGGCTTACTGGATCTTCATCGGATTTATAAAAATTTAGATTGCAGGACAAATAAGTTTTATAAATGTTGTTTAAAAAATGACTATTCTGAATTTCGGTTGTTGTTTGTGGATTTATTACTGCTTGATTGGGATGAATTTCTTCGGTAGAAAAAGGTAGGGTAAAGGTGAAGTGGGAACCGATACCGACTTGGGATACTGCGTAGATTTTACCGCCGTGGAGTTCGACAAATTGTTTGGATATTGTTAAACCTAAACCTGTTCCTCCGTATTGTCTGACTGTGGAACCGTCGCCTTGTTCAAATGGCTCAAAAATGCGATCGAGCCGATCGCCCCGAATGCCTATTCCAGTATCGGAAACGGTAACAGCTATTTGAAAATTCGGGCCTGGGGGCGGGCGATTTGACGCGGGCACTGGGAGGAATTTTTGACCGTCGGTGGCTACAATTTCTGCTGATATTTCTACAATGCCGCTATCGGTGAATTTTATCGCATTACCAATTAAGTTGTAAAGGATTTGTTGCAAGCGGTTTTCGTCAGCCCAAGCTAAGGGCAAATCCGCAGGAATATTGTTAATTAACTGCAAGTTTTTAGTACCGATTAAAAATTTGCTGACAGTTAGTACAACTTCGACAATTGACTTAATTCCTACACTGCGAAACTGCAATTCTAGTTTTTGATTTTTGAGTTGAGCAAAGTCGAGAATATTGTCAACAAGTTCGTTGAGCCGCCTGCCGCTGCTAACAATCATTGAGAGGTTGTGCTGCTGAATTTCCGATAAAGTTCCGGCTGCGCCGTCAATCATTGATTCGGCAATACCAATCATTCCGTTGAGGGGAGTTCGGAATTCGTGGGAGGTGTTGGCTAAAAATTCGTCTTTTAGTTTGTCGAATTGTTGCAATTCTTGATTTTTATTTTCGAGGGCGACGAAGGATGTTTGCAATTGACATACCATGCTGGTGAAGGATTTGGCGAGTTGGCCTACTTCGTCGGCGCGATCGAACTCTAGTTTCCGATCCCATTCTCCTCGGGCGATATTTTTGGCTGCTGCGTTTAACCCTAGAATTGGCCGCGCGATCGATCTAGCCGTAAAAATACCAATAATTGTTGCTACTATTAGCGCTGCTATGCAGAGTAAAATAGTGGTAGCAGTGCTAGCATTAATTTTTTCCATAAAATCGTTTTCTGGAATCACTATCACTACTAACCAATCAATGCCGCTGGGGTCTTTGTACGGCAATATCTGCACAAAATTTCGCTGATTTTCGAGTTGAAATTCTAGTTTTTGAGGCGGCTCAACTTGGCTTAAATTGAAATTACTAATGATGTGTTTAGCTGTGGCGTTAGTTAACGTATTTTTGCTATCAATTGCTAGCAATCGTCGAGCTTTGCCGTCAGTGTCGAGGGTGTAGGGTTTTTCGCTTGTCGAACTTCCCACTAAAGCGCCCGATCGCTCCATAATGAAAGTTTGACCCGATCGGCTAATTTTCATGTTTGCCAAAAAGTTCCCAATCTGGCTCAAAATCATGTCAACTGCCATTACTCCAACAAACTCACCTCGCTCGTCATAGCAAGGCTGAGCCGCTGTGATTCCCAAATCTCCATGAAAAAACGTATAAATGTCGGTCCAAACTAATTTGTTTGCTGCGGTTGCACTGATGTACCAAGGACGAGTTCGCGCGTCGTAGTTTGGTTCGTAACTCAATAAAGTAGTGGGATTGCCTCGGTTATCTAAAGTATAGAAAGAACGCCTAGGAAAGTTTTCTGTCATTTTCGCAATTAATTGTCCTGATGCTTCTCTACGAACTCCAATATATTCACCTTGCTTACTACCTAAATAAATTTCTCGCACCGAGGATAATATTTGCATCTCGTGCCAAAAGTAGTGCTGTGTTGCTTGCAAATCTGCTGGATGCAGCTTGCCGAGTTGTGCTGCACCTGCATTGAGTCGGGTGATTGTGTGAGGTTTTTCTAAGTAATTTGTGAGGTGCTCTTGGATGCGATCGCTAATTTCGGCCTGCAAGCTATTAACCAATTCTTGAACGGCTTTTTGTCCGTTGATGAAAGACAAATATCCTACTAGGCTGACTGCGGCGACAGTTTGCAGGACAAATGGCACTGTCAGCGCTAAACGGAGGGGCACGCTGCTGTAAAATTTTGCGATCGATCTGCTAATACTTTTCAATAACATAGTAAATCGCCTGGGTTCTCAGAGAAACTGCACAAATCGGCTGATTCTTGCTTTTGAGCGTAATTAATAATAGTTCCCGCTAATTGCCGATCGCGAATTGAGTCGAAATTAGCGACGCTGGATCGGTAATGCGATCGAAATCACCAAACCAAATGCGACAATTTCCCTGATAAAAAGCATTGTAGCTCATGCTAATAATCCGTGCTGCACCATTATGTACTGGAAATTCACATAATTAGGTTCTGCATCCAGGAATGTTGAATCAAGTCTGTCCTCTACCCTCTTCCTTCTTTTCACCCTAAGCGAATCCCTTATAGCCTTCTTCCTTCTTCCTGATGACATTGGATGGAAAGCTCGGCGGGGACAGCACTAACAACTAACAACCAACAACCAATAACTAATAACAAACAACCAATAACTTCTTCCCTCAAAAAAAAACCTATTTTTCCCTCGAAATTTCCACACCTGACCACCCATCCGGCGCTCCATACATTCGATATTTGCGAGAGCGTTTAAAATACAGCATTGCTACCCGATCGTCAGGATTGATTTGTAAAATATTCTCAAATATTTTTTGGGCAGCAACAAATTTTTGCTGGTAGTAAAAATTGAGAGCTTCTTGAAAAAATTCCGCAGTTTGCTGCTTGAGTACAATGCTTTTCTCTGTTTCTGTATCATAAATTTCAAACACTGACACAGCATTGGTTTTTCCTTTCACCGTTACGCGATCGACAAATCGGTACTTATATTTTTCAAGATCCTCTAGGCGATCGATAATTGCACCGCTAACTAGAATTCTTGCACCATAAATCTTAGTCAATCCTTCCAAACGAGACGCGAGATTCACCGCATCCGCAATCACCGTACTTTCCATCCGTTCTCGCTCGCCAATTGTACCCAGCATCAAATTTCCCGCGTGCAAACCAATGCCGATCGCGATCGGAAACAAACCCTTTTTTTCGCGCTCCTGGTTAAAAATATTCACTTCTTCTTGCATATCAATTGCTGCTCGTATACCATCGTCAGGAGATGTAGAAAACAAAGCCATAACTGCATCTCCAATATATTTGTCAATAAACCCATTTTTTCTCCTAATTACAGGGCTAACTTTTCCCAAATAACTATTAATAAATGCAAAATTTTCTGGCGGTGTCATCATTTCTGAAAGCGACGTAAACGAGCGAATATCAGCAAACAGCACTGTCATATCTCTTTCCTGATTGTCGCCTAATTTTACTTCAATAATACTCGGTTTTTCCAGCAAACTCAGAAAATCTTGTGGCACAAACCTGCCGTAAGCTGCATTCAGCTTTGCCAAACGAATTTGCGTATTAATTCTCGCCAACAACTCCTTTTTGATAAAAGGTTTAGTTACATAATCATTGGCTTCTAAATTAAAAGCTTCTACCAAGTCGGCAGTTTGATTTTTTGCTGTCAGCATCAGAATCGGCATTTCTAAAGGCGAGTATTTTTTGCGAACTTCTCTGCACACTTCATAACCAGTCATCTGCGGCATCATTACGTCCAGTAAAATCAAGTCTGGCTTAAATCCTGATTCAATCAGATTTAAAGCTTCTAAGCCGTTGCTAGCTTTAGTGATGGCGTAGTTTTCTAAAGAAAGATTATTAGTTATCACCTGAATATTAATGGGTTCATCATCGACTACCAAAATTTTTATTCGTTGATTTTCTGGGAAGTTGCTATTGGCTGATAAGCCCGAATTTATGATAGATGATTGCTGGGCTAATTCAGGAGTTGTTAAAATGCGAGATTCCTGGGTTAAAGGCGGCTGTTTGCTGCTAAATTCCGGCTGAGTTTCAGATACAGGCAAAGTAAAAGTGAATAGGGAACCCGCGCCTACAGTGGAAGATACGGAAATTGTACCTCCGTGCAATTCCACTAACTGCTTGGCCACAGCTAACCCTAAACCAGTGCCGCCATATTCTCTAGCAGTGGAACCATCAGCTTGTTCAAAGGATTCAAAAATTCGCTCTAATTTATCTTCGGGGATGCCAATGCCGGTGTCGGATACAGTAATGGCTAATTGGGAATTAAGCGGTGATTGTTCGTTGCAATTTACCAATTCTGCTGAAATTTCAACTGTGCCATTTTCGGTAAATTTAATCGCATTGCCGATTAAGTTGTAAAGGATTTGCTCTAAGCGATTTTCGTCGGCTGCTATGGGCGGCAATTCGGGATCGATTGAATTAATCAACTGTAAGTTTTTTTGATTTACTAAGGGCTGAGATAATGTAAGAATTACAGAGACTATTTCTCTCACACCAACGGATTTAATTTGCAGTTCTATGGTTTTGTGTTTTAGCTGAGAAAAATCTAAAATATCGTTAATTAAGGTAGACAATCTTTTTCCCGAAGCTGAAATCAAACCTAAGTTAAAATTTGTTGATTCTGGGAGTTGTCCGGTAGCACCGTCTATTAAAGATTCTGCAATCCCAATAATGCCGTTGAGTGGAGTGCGGAGTTCGTGGGAAGTATTTGCTAAGAATTCGTCTTTCAGTTTGTCCAGTCGCTCTAATTCGCTATTTTTAGTTTCTAAGGCTGTAAAGGATGCTTGCAGTTGTGTTGCCATGCTGTTAAAAGCAGCGGCAAGTATGCCTAACTCGTCGGCACGATCGAGCTTGACAGTTTTATCAAATTGTCCTTCAGACAACGCTATTGCTGCATCTTTTAATTTTAAAATAGGTTGGCTAATCCACCGAGAAGTGATAAGTCCTAGCACAGTAGTCATCACTAATGCGACCAAACATAGCAATATTGTAGTTCTGTTTCCGGCATGAATTTGTTCCATAAAGTCGGCTTCGGGAACGACGACGACAATCAGCCAATCTAAACTTTTGCCGTCTTGGAATGGCAGGACTTTTAAAAATTGTGGTTTGCCGTTTATTTCAAAACTTAGTTGCTGCGATTTGGTGATTTGGCGCAAGTTTTGAAAGTGTGTTTCTAAATATTTAGCTGTATTTTGTGTGACTGGATCGCTGCTTTCTGTTACTTTAAACAGTTCTCTTTTACCGTTTTGGGTGCGGAAAGGTTGTTCCGGCGTGGAAGTTGCCAGCAGCGTGCCGTTTCTTTCGATAATAAAAGTTTGACCGGATTTGCCTATTTTGAGGCTGTTTAAAAATTGACCGATACTGTCGAGACGCAAAGCAGCAATTAATACTCCTTCTAGCTGTTTCTGGCTGTTGTAAACTGGTTGCAAAGCGCTAAGGATCAATGTGGGTTCTAGGAAGGATATATAAACTGAACTCCAAGTTGGTTTTGCTGTTAGAGCCGCATAGGTGTAGGAAGGATGCTGTCGGATGTCGAAGTTTTTGACGTTGGCTACTACTGTCGTGCGATCGCCCGAATCATTAGTATTGTAGGAATAAAAATCAAAATTTGTAGAGGGCCCGGATGCGTTAATCAATAAAGTTCCATCCGATGTCTTTTCGCCAGTGCGGTATTCTCCATCTCGATTGGCGATCGACGTAAAATTAATATAAGGATACAACTGTACTTGCCGCCACAGATACTTTTCCCAAGCTGACAAATCTTGCATATTAACAAAACCCAGTTTCACCGCATCCAGCTTGCTTTGATTGATTTGGTGGGGAGTTTGTAAATAAGTTACCAAATTTTGCTCAATGCGATTGCTCACCTCCCCCATCAACTGATCGGCAAGATCGTTTACTGCTCTTTGAGAGTTCTTAAATGATAAATATCCGACAATTCCCACCGCTGCAAATACTTGCAAGACAAACGGAACTATCAGCACAGTTTGCAGCGTCGATTTTCCTGAAATTTTGGCAATTAAGCGCTGGAGAGAAAAAGTTGACATAACATTAATTGAGCGGGAAATATAGCAATCCTAAATCATTTGTGAATTTCTTACTCCCTCTCCTTGACAAGGGGAGGGTTGGGT
>NZ_CAWPRX010000041.1:0-19672 GCF_963890365.1 Tychonema sp. LEGE 07196
GCCATTCGGCTTCGCGAGGGGGTAAAGAGGGGGAGAAGATTTTTGATCTATAGTCGAAATATACAATTTAAATGCACAACAGCTTGCCAACAACTTCTCGGTTGAAAATTAGCCCCAGCAGCTTTTCCGGGAAGGCGATCGCAAATTCATCCAATGCGGGTAAAATAATTTCAGTAATGACAACTCACAGCAGCGAACGAGTTCACCTAAAAAACCAGGTGGGGAGTGATAAGTACAGTTTTAGTGGTGGAAGATTCCCGCAGCCAGCGAGAGTGCATTTCACATCAGTTGAGATGCAGCGGATTGAACGTAATTCAGGCAGATGACGGCTTAGAAGCGCTGAATAAAATTGAGAAAAATTACCCAAATCTAGTATTATTAGCTAATGAAAACAAATAACCGCAGTTATTTAGAAAAATTGCTGCAAGAAAGAAACGAACACCCCGAAAGAATGGCAGAAATTGATGAAAAAATTAATGCCACATTCCGCCAAACCCACGCAATTTTAGTAATGGATATGTCGGGGTTTTCGCGAACAACTGTCCGCTACGGAATCATCCACTTTCTGGCAATGATTCACCGGATGCACGGAATTGTCAAGCCCGTAATTTCGGAATATAGCGGCATTGTTGTTAAAGAAGAAGCCGACAATATTTTTGCAGTATTTCCCGATGTGAAATCGGCTGTAGACACTGCAATTGACTGTCTGAAACAAACGGGGGCTGTCAACACAACTCTGCCGCCGGAAATGGATATTTACCTCTGCATTGGAATTGGCTACGGTGATATTTTGATGCTGGAAGGAGAGGATATGTACGGATCTGAATTCAATCTAGCATCCAAGCTGGGAGAGGATTTGGCGGAACGGGGAGAGATTTTGCTCACCTCCGCAGCGTTTGAAAATTTGGAAGGCGAGAAGGAAGATTGGGAAAGAGTTGATTTTTCTATTTCTGGTTTGGAGTTAGTGACTTACAAGCGCGTACAGCCTGCTTAATCAAACTCAAGAAACCGGGTTTTTTGCTGAATCTGCGGGCGACAAAGCAGAATTTTCTCCAAAAACCCGGTTTCTGACTGCCCCTTTGTGCCATAAAATTTAAAATTAATGATTGACCAACAAAAAAACTGGCAAACTCTCAATTTAGCGAATATTCAACAGCGGCTGGCTTGGGTGCAACAACAGCCGGATGGAGTTATTTTTTGTCAAGAGTCGGGAGTTCACTATGTTACAGTTAATAAACATAAAAATAAAATAAAATTCTCTTTGGTAGAGAAAGTAAATTTGCATACAGATTTATTGCAATCTGTCATCGACCTCAACAATCCCCTGCATTTAGTTTCTGAATATACCCAAGCGATGATGTTGGGTTTAGTTTGGCAAAATCAACCCAAAAAAGTCTATATAGCTGGGTTTGGCGGTGCCCGAATTCCGTTAGTCCTGCACCATTATTTGCCGGAAATTGTTATAGAATGTGCTGATGTGGACCCGATCGCGATTTCAGCAGCCACAAAGTGTTTTGGAGTGCAGTTTGACAGCCGACTCAGCGTCACAATCCAAGATGGGAGAGAGTATCTAGAGCAACAAAGTTCAGATATTCAGTACGATATCATCATGACAGACGTATTTTGTGGCAACGGTTACTCTTCGCACCGGCTGGCTACCAAAGAATTTTATCAACTCTGCCAAAAACACTTGTCAAGCGCCGGAGTTGTGCTAGTAAATCTGCTACAAAGAGATGAGTTTTATGCCGAAAAGGTGAAGACTTTTCAAAGCGTGTTTTCCCAGGTATGCGTCTGCCCTTGGAAGGATATTAATAGCGTTTTAATTGGGAGTAACGGCCCTATTTTAGAGAAAGACGAGATTGTTGCTAGAGCAAAATATTTGCAAGACGGGCATGATTTTTCATTTTCGTTAATCGATAGGGCCCTTGATATTAGAGTAGGTAGAGAATTGGCTGAAATTATAGCTAATTTAGATCGAACTCAAATTTTGCATGACCATTCGCCGCCTGTTGGCTATTTTGATTCTTGGTTATTTTGATTGTTGATAATAAGTCCGGGTTTACTTTTGTGGAACAGGCATCTTGCCTGTTCCTGATGCGGCGTAGTGCGTAATTCCAGCCAAAAGGGAGGCGAGAAACCGGGTTTTTGCGAAGATTCTTCGTTGTTATCCAGAGATTCGGTAAAAAACCCGGTTTCTTTGGCGGAGTGCGTAATTCCAGCCAAAAGGGAGGTGAGAAACCGGGTTTTTGCGAAGATTCTTCGTTGTTATCCAGAGATTCGGTAAAAAACCCGGTTTCTTTGGCGTAGTGCGTAATTCCAGCCAAAAGGGAGGTGAGAAACCGGGTTTTTGCGAAGATTCTTCGTTGTTATCCAGAGATTCGGTAAAAAACCAATCAAGGAAATAACTTACCCTTTCATATATTCAAGCATCTGCTTTTCCAGCTTAGCCAACAATGTATCGACATCCGTCGCTGCTTGCTCAAAACAAACAGGAGGTGCGGGGTCAATTTCAAATAAAATTAGCTTGATTTCACCTTCACCGATCGCCACAATTGTCACTTCTTTTTCAGGTTTGTGAGCTTTTAAAATTCCTAAAATTTCCTGAATGTGATTTTTGACTTGGCGGTTCAATTCCTCGATCGCATCTTTTTTGAAATATACGAAACGCGGCTTTTCTACAACATCAATTCCTAAAACATCTTCACTTTCCTCGCCCCTCTCCAAAAATAGCCCCCAAGCCAAAGCAGCCAATTCTTGTTTGTTATCTTTGACAAATGTATCCAACTTGCTGCGCCAGCTATTGGGATTGGGTTTGGACTGGGGGCTATCAAATAAAAACATTTTCTCTTTTTGCTTGTAGAAACTAAGATCTTACGGTTATTTGTTATTGGTTATTTGTTATTGGTTATTTGTTATTGGTGATTTGTTATTAGAAGAGTGTGAATAACTAATTACCAATGACCAATGCCCAATGACCTGTTTGGCCAATGCCCAAAACCGCTGCGTTTCTATCTTATACCAGATTGCACGCGCCAGAGTGACGCATAAACTCCGTCGTGTTCGATAAGTTGTTCGTGCTGCCCCGATTCTACCACTAGCCCCTCTTCCATGACACAAATGCAATCGGCATTGCGGACTGTAGAAAGACGGTGGGCGATCGCAATTGTAGTGCGATTCTTGGTAATTCGTTCGAGCGATCGCTGAATTGCCGCCTCCGTCTCGTTATCCACCGCTGAAGTAGCTTCATCAAGAATCAAAATCGGCGGATTTTTCAAAACAGCCCTCGCAATAGCAATTCGCTGCCGCTGTCCCCCCGACAATTTTTGACCGCGTTCCCCCACAATAGTCTTGTAACCCTCCGGCAATTGCGCGATAAACTCGTCAGCTTCCGCAATTTTAGCAGCATTTACTATCTCTCGCTCGCTGGTTTCAAAACTGCCGTAAGCAATATTTTCTGCCACCGTACCGTGAAACAAAAACACATCTTGACTCACCAATCCGATCGCTCTCCGCAAATCTTTTAAATTCAGGTTATTTAATTCTATACCGTCGAGATAAATCTGACCGTACTGTACCTCGTAAAGCCTCAAAATCAATTTTACCAGCGTACTTTTTCCCGAACCAGTTGCGCCAACAATCGCAGTAGTTTTCCCCGCCGGCAGAGTCAGGGAAAAATACTGCAAAATCGGCTTTCTTTGATTGTAAGAAAAGGTAACATTTTTAAATTCTATTTCGCCCTTAATCGAACTAACCGGCAGCCGAATATCGCCCGTGCGAATGGCGATCGGCGTATCCAACAAATTCATCACCCGATTAGTAGAAGCCATTGCCCGCTGGTATTGATCCAGAGTATCTCCCAGGCGAGTCAGCGGCCACAGCAACCGCTGGGTTAAAAACACCAAAACGCTGTAAGTTCCCACAGACAATCGGCCCGCCACAACCTCCAAACCGCCCAGAAACAGCGTTGCAATAAACCCCAAGAAAATCACCACCCGAATCAGCGGAATAAAAGCAGCCGAAAGTGCGATCGCCCGTTGATTGCTTTGGCGGTAAGCTTGGCTTTGTGTTTCGATGCGCTGAGTTTCGTAATCTTCGGAAGTAAAACTTTTAATAGTAGTAATTCCCATCAAATTATTCGACAGTTGCCCGTTCAGAAAACTCACTTTTTCCCGCACGTCAGCATAGAGAGGAGCGAGGCGGTTTTGAAAGGCGATCGAACCCCAAATAATAAAAGGTATCGGCAGCATTGATAGCCCAGCAACACCAGGAGATGCAGCAAAAAAAGCCGCGCCGATTACGACAACGGTTGTAATTACCTGAATCACCTCATTAGCGCCGTCGTCCAAAAAACGTTCGAGTTGATTGATATCATCGTTGAGAATAGAAATCAAACCACCCGTACTGCGTTCTTCAAAATAAGCTAATTCTAATTCTTGCAAATGGCTGTAAGCTTCCAGACGCAAATCGTGTTCGATATCCTGAGCTAAATTGCGCCACAAATAATCGTAAGCATATTCAAAAACAGATTCCAGCGTCCAAACAATTAAACTCAAAATAGTAATAATTGCCAGTTGCCAAAAAACATCTTTGATGCCCCACTTAGCCAGGATAGAATCTTGTTGTTTCACCACTACATCAACGGCAATACCGATTAATGCTGGCGGCGCTAAATCAAAGAATTTATTCAGCAGCGAGCAAATACTTGCCAGCCAAGTTTTGATGCGGTAGCGGCGGCCGTACTTCAGCAGCCGCTTCAGGGGATGGACAGGTTTTGATTGATCTGGTGACAATTGAGGATTGGGGGTAATTGGGTAATTTTTAGATTTTATATCAGCTTCGCTCGATTACTCGTAATAAAAAGGATTCGTAGTACGGACTTGAGTCCGCTTTCATCCGAGCAGACTCAAGTCCGCACTACGAACCTAATATGATTGCGGTGAATCGACCGGACATGATATAGCCTTTCTCAAAAATGTGAGGTACAGGTTTAGATTTTAGATTTTAGATTGGGGGATTGAAGGATTGCAGGATCTATCGATCCATACCTCATCGAGAGTGAGAACTGCTATATTATACTTACTATCACAGGTTGTGGAACTGGCATCTTAACTGTTCATGAAATCAGTTTTTGAGCAGGAACAAATAAGCAAGCCTAGGCTTTAAATGTTAACACAGGCTTCATTTTAGCGACTATCCCCACCATTTGCGCCTCAACTTATAGGTCAATCACCGGTTGAATCGGCTTGTACGCGGCCGGTGCTTCTTCGATTCAAAACGGACGCAAAGACAGAATAAGACGGCTTTGGTCGCGTCAGCCAGCGAAGCGTTAAATCACCGCAAATAAGAGGTCGGTGAGTATGTCAAAGAAAATACCTCACCGTCGTCACCACCAGACTTTTTTTACCCCGCAAAGCCGCCTTCAAAAAGAAAGCAGTTTGATTGTGCAGCAGTCCCTCCCACCAATTTCGCGTCACAAACGCCGGAATAATCAGCGTTAAGAACACTCCCGGCCGCCGCTCTTCAAACAAAGCCAAAAAGTGAGTTAAAGGCTCGCCAACAGAACGGTAAGGCGATTCCAGAATTTCCAAAGGAATGTCAGACTGCAAATCTTGCCAAGCCGCTTGCAATTTTGCTATGTCTGTCAAACCAATATCTACGTGAACCGCCACAACCTCATCAGCAATTAAACGAGCGTAATCCAGCGCATCCAAAGTTCCCCGGTGCAACTGTCCGACTAGCACCACTGCCGGATGTTTCACCTCCTTAACTTTAGGTCTCCGAAGATAGGATTTAGGTGCGATTCCCTGAATGCTCAAGCGAGCGGCTACATAGCGATAGTGTCGGTTAATAGCTAAAAATAAACTGACTACGATCGGAATAGTTACTACCACAACCCAAGCTCCCAAAAGGAATTTGGTAGCGACAATTACAGCCAAAACTCCCGTGGTTGCCACTGCACCAATACCGTTCATCACAGCACTAGCTTGCCAACCTTTACCTCGCTCCTTAAACCAGTGAATTACCATTCCCGATTGAGACAGAGTAAAAGAAGTAAAAACTCCAACCGCATACAGCGGAATTATTGCAGTGGTATCGCCTTGGAAGATAATAATTAACAAAGCCGCGCAGAAGCTGAGCAGATTAATGCCATTAGAATAAACCAGCCGATCGCCCAACAGCGACAACTGCCTAGGCAAAAACCCGTCCCGCGCCAAAAAATAACACAGTCGCGGAAAATCCGCATAACTCGTATTCGCCGCCAACAGCAAAATTAACAGAGTTGCAACCTGCAAATAGTAATAAAATATGCCTACTCCAAAAATATCTTTTCCCAACAAAGAAAGCAGGGTTTCATTTTCTTGAGGAATCACTTGATAAATATGGGCCAAGTAACTAATTCCTAAAAACATTACCCCCAGAATTACGCCCAAATAAGTTAAAGTTAGGCGCGCATTCTTCCATTCAGGAGGTTTAAAAGCCAACACACCGTCCGATATCGCTTCAACTCCAGTCAGCGCCGTACAGCCAGCAGCAAAGGCGCGCGCGATCAGAAACAATCCCAAAGGTTCTTTAGCTGGAATATTTTCTAATGCCGGCAAAACATGACCTGTTGCCTGTTGGAATAAACCGCAGCCAATCAAGACAAAAATACCCGCGATAAACGCATAGGTGGGAACCATAAATATTTTGCCAGATTCCCGCAAGCCCCTGAGATTGGCAAACATGATTAAGACAATACAAACTAAGCATATTTCCACCGTATAGGGCAACAGCGAGGGAACCGCTGAAGTCAAGGCTGCCACACCAGCAGAAATACTCACCGTAACTGTGAGTATGTAGTCAATCATCAGGGAAGCTGCTGCGATCAAACCCGGATAAGTACCCAAATTTTCTCGCGCTACAATGTAAGCGCCGCCGCCCTTTGGATAAGCTTTAATCGTCTGCCGGTAAGACAGGGCCACGATCGCCAGCAGTAAAACAATAATGCCCGAAATAGGTAACGACCAACTCAAACTGCTGCTCCCCGCTAGTAAGAGTACCAGCAAAGTTTCTTGAGTAGCGTAGGCAACAGACGACAGTGCATCGGAAGCAAGAACAGCAAGTCCTGTAGCGTTGCTCAGACGTTCGTGAACAGATGCGCTAGTGGGCAAAGATTCACCCAGTAAAACCCGCTTGAGTCGAGAATAGGTGTACATTAAAACTCAATATAGAGGCGTCCACAAATCATAATCGAGATGGGAGCAGTTTTAAGCAATTTTCGGCTCACAAGTTATAATTATTTCTGGCTTTTTGAGTATGCTTTAGCTTATGTTCGAGAGCTTGCCAATTTTCGGATGCGATATCGTTGATAAACTCGTCGAGACTGTCGCGGTAGATAGAGAGCGATCGCAGCAATTCCTCTCGATTGTATTTCGCCACCATCACTCCCAACTCCGGGTTTCCGCCCCCTACGCGACTCGTATCCCGAAAACCCGAACTCGCCAAATGTTGGGCTAAATTAACAATATCCCGATCGCCCTCAACAGCGCAGGCAGCAACCAGAGTCGCGCTAGTCATCAGCGGCAAATGAGAAATCCAAGCCACAGCTCGATCGTGCTCCTGTGCTCCGCACCGATAAACTTTAGCGCCCAACAACCGCGCAATTTCCTCCACCTTCTCCACAGAGTGCAGCGGAGTCTGGGGAGTCGGAGTCACCACATAAGGCCGCCCCACAAACAAATCCCTTACCGCCGCCTCAATGCCGTTTTGTGCCGTCCCCGCCATCGGATGTCCCCCCACAAAATTCGGCCACAGAGAAGACACAGCTTGTACTATGGGTGTTTTTACGGAACCGACATCGGTTAGAATAGTATCAGGGGAAAGATAGGGCACCAACTCTCGGGCGATCGACTCGATCGCTCCTAACGGCGTGCAAATAAAAACCAAATCGGCTCTTGCCATCAGAGACAGGTGTATGCTGGCTTCAGAGACAACACCGCTTTCTTGCGCGCGATCGCAAGTCTGCTGGCGACTCGAAACCCCAAAAACATCAAACCCGCGCGATCGCAAATCCAGAGCGATCGAGCCACCAATTAAACCAAGTCCTACAATACCGATATTCATAGCAATAAAATGGGGATAAATGATACGGTGCCGCCCCCATGACAGTCGAGGAACTCCTAAAAAAATATGCCGCCGGAGAAAGAAACTTTGCCGGAATCAACCTAACTGAGGCCAACCTCAGCGGCGTCAACTTGAGCGGAGCCAACCTCAAGGGTGCGAATCTGAGTGTAGCAAACCTCAGCGGAGCCAACCTCAGCAAAACCGACCTGACCGGTGCCAAACTCAACATCGCCAGACTCAGCGGTGCCCATCTCGGCGGTGCAAACCTCACCGACGCCGACCTCAACGTCGCCTACCTAGTGCGAGTTGACCTCAAAAGAGCCAACCTCACAGGAGCCAAACTGATCAGAGCCGAGCTAATTCGAGCCGAACTCAGCGGAGCCAACCTCAGCGGAGCCAACCTCAGCGGAGCCACCCTCACCGAAGCCACCCTGCGAGGAGCCAACCTCAGCGGAGCCAACCTCCGAGGCGCTCACCTAAGCGGCGCGTACTTGACAGAAGCCAACCTCGAACAAGCCAACCTGCAAGGTGCCGACCTCAGTCGAGCCGACCTCAGCAGCGCCGACTTGCGAGGGACGGAACTCCGACAAGCCAATCTCACTCAAGCCATACTCAGCGGAGCCGACCTCAGCGGAGTCAATTTGCGCTGGGCCATCCTCAGCGGCTGCAACCTGCGCTGGGCAGATTTGAGCGAAGCCAAATTGAGCGGAGCCGACCTCAGCAGAGCCGACCTCTGCCACGCCAACTTACTCAATGCAAGTTTAGTTCACGCCGACCTGTCAAACGCCTATCTGATCCGCGCCGACTGGATTGGAGCCGACTTAACCGGAGCCACCTTAACCGGAGCCAAACTCCACGCAGCTTCGCGGCTGGGTATCAAAACCGAAGGCATGACCTGCAAATGGGTAGATCTAAGCCCCAACGGCGACCACAGCCAAATTTATTGGTTAAACTCGGGAGGAACCAACGAATTTTTTCACGAAACCTTACCCACAGTTCGGATTGTAATTGACTCGCCCCTAGACCAAGGCGCTCATTTTGCCCTAGCTGCAACTTATTACCAAATTGCCCAACAATACCCGACTTTAAGTCAGCCGCCCACCATCGAAGTCAGCTCCAGGCGCACCGTACTCGCCTTTAAAATGGACAGCGACGATAAATTATTTGCCACCGCTTACGTTGCCATCATTCCTTTTAACGACGCCGCCACAACTCAAAAAAACCTGATAGCTTTGATGAAAATGATTCAATCCCACGACGCAGGCAAACTTAACGTTAAAGAATCCAAACACGTCCAATTATCCAGCAAAGATCTCAACCAAGCTATCAGCAAAGTAGACCAAATTAAAATTTCAAGTTCTTTTCCAAGAATCGGCGAAAGCATCAATTTTTTTCAAATTCCTACACAGATGATCTTAATTAATTCCAGCGATCAAAAAATTTGCGTATATCATCACCCAGCCTTCGGCAAGCGCCAGCTCAAAAAAAAATACGCTCCGAACAATGCAACCACCGCCAAATTAGCCGAAAATACAAAATTGGGTCAAGCTAATATCAGCAGCATTTTGGATTTTATAAAAGGCTTCCACAATATAGATGTCTAAGCATATTGCATCAAGTTACAAAAAATGCTTATTCTATTTAAAGGTTGGCACAACAAAGCTTTGTTCTAGCTAACACATCAGGGAAAGTGAACAGCATGGACGCCGAAGAACTCATAGCCAAATATGCAGCAGGAGAAAGAGACTTTACTGCCATCCTCCTGTGCGAGGCAAATCTCAGCAGGATCGATCTAGCTGGGGCTAATTTCAGCGAGGCAATCTTGAGCCTAACCAACATGAGCGGCACCAATCTGTCAAACGCCAACATGAGAAAAGCCAAACTCAATGTTGCTAGACTCAGCGGTGCTAATCTCAACAAAGCCAACCTCAGCGGCGCTATTCTCAACGTAGCTAACCTGATTCGAGCCGACCTCAGCGAAGCCCAACTCGTCGAAGCCACACTGATCAGAGCCGAACTGATCAGAGCCGACCTCAGCGGTGCAAACTTGAGCGGTGCGAACCTCAGCGAAGCAGATTTGAGAGAAGCAACCCTCAGAGAAGCCAATCTAGAGCAAACTGACCTCAGCGGGGCTCACCTCAGAGGTGCTTGTTTGACAGCGGCCAACTTGGAACGGGCTAACTTGCACAGAGCCGACCTCAGCAGGGCGGACTTACGAGGAGTAAACCTCTGTAATTCAGAACTCAGACAAGCTAATCTGTCTCAAGCCAACCTCAGCGGCGCTGACTTGCGAGGCGCTAATCTGCGGTGGGCCGACCTCAGCGGGGCAAACTTGACCGGCGCTGACCTCGATGAAGCGAGATTGAGCGGGGCGAACTTGTACGGGGCAAATTTGAGCAATGTCAATCTGTTGAACTCTACTCTGGTACACGCGGATTTGACTCAAGCGAATTTGATTCACGCTGATTGGGTGGGCGCAGATTTGACCGGGGCGGCGCTGACGGGGGCAAAAATTTATGGAGTGTCGAGGTTTGATCTGAAAGCAGATGATATTACCTGCGATTGGGTTGACCTCAGTCCCAACGGCGATCGCAGCCACATCCAGCGGTTTACCTCACAAGAATCTCAACGGTTTTTTAATGCTACACCGCCGACAGTTCAAATTATTGTCGATCGACCCCTAGACCCCGATGCTAACTTTGCCCTCGCGGCTGCCTACCGCCAAATTGCCCGTCAATACTCGGGTTTGAGCCATCCTCCCAGCATAGAAGTTAACTCGCGGCGGACAATCATTTCGTTTAGAATAGAGCGGGACGAGCAATTATTTTCCACAGCTTTCGTTGCCATTATTCCCTTTAGCGACGCGGCATTTACTCAAAAAAATCTCATTACTTTGATCAAAATGATTCAACCCCAAAACGGCAATAACCAGGGAGTCAGAGTCTCAAATCTAGTAGTCCAATTGAACGTAATGCTGACCAAAACAATCAGAAAAATAGGGGAATTAAAAATTCAGCCAATTCGCCTCGAACGCGAATTGATGTCGAGTTTTTTCCAATCGCCTACCCAAACTATACTCGCTAACTCCATCGCCGAAAGTTTGATGGTTCACTATCACCCAGACTTTGGCAGAAATTTGGCAAATTTGCCTGGAGTCACCAAAACCTCGATCAGTCCTGCAATTAAAGCCCAAAGATTCACAACCCCTCCGCTAAATACGGTGGTTGAGTTTGTCAAAAGCTTTTATCAGCTAGGCGAGTAAATATAGCTGAAGGAAGAAGGAAGAAGGAAGAAGGAAGAAGGAAGAAGGAAGAAGGAAGTTCGGCAACGAGCAATGTACGGGATGTAACGGATATAACGGATGTAACGGATGTAACGGATATAACGGATGTAAGTCCGTCGGAAGGAGGAATCAAGAAAAATGTAAATACAATTGTTGGCAATAATTTCAGCAATTAACAATGTAATAACCTTGGGTTTGCTATATAAATTCAGTGGAAATAATTTAGATTTATGCCACATACAAATTAGCCGATCGGCATTTCATTCAGGTAAACAAAAATGGGAGCTGAAGAACTTCTCAAACGATTTGAACTCGTCAAAAGATACACAGAAGGCGACAGAGATTTCACAGGAATCAATCTGAATGAAGCTAATCTCAGCCGCATCAACCTCAGCCAATCAATTTTAAGGCGGGCTAGCTTATTTATCACCAACATCAGCGGCGCTAACTTGAGCGATGCTGACTTGACGGAAGCTAACCTAAATGTGGCTAGACTCAGCAGCACCAATCTCTCGCGGGCAATCTTAAATGGGGCTAATCTCAACGTAGCCAACTTAGTGAGAGCCGATTTAACTGCGGCTCAATTAATCGGAGCATCGCTGATTAGAGGGGAATTAGTCCGCTGTCAACTCAGCCAAACTAACTTCAGTCGCGCTAATCTGACGGAAGCCGATTTAAGAGAGGTAAAACTGATAGAAGCTAACCTGTGCGGTGCTAATCTTTCCGGTGCAAATCTCAGAGGTGCTTCGGCTTCATCGGCTAACTTTCAAGGAGCTAACTTGCACGGTGCGGATTTGACAAAAGCAGAACTTAATGGCGTGAATTTAATCGATGCGGATCTGAGACAAGCTTGTTTGCAGGGGGTGAATCTCAGCGGTGCCAATTTGAGCGGAGCTAACCTCAAATGGGCCGATTTGAGCGGAGCTAACCTCAACGGCGCAGATCTGATCGATACTAAATTCAACGGAGCTAACCTCAACGGAGCGGATTTAAGAAATACTAATTTAGCCAATGCTCATTTGGTTCACGCAGATTTGACAGAAACTAATTTGATTAACGCAGATTGGGTGGGGGCAGATTTGACGGGGGCAACTTTAACTGGGGCTAAACTCTATTCGGTTCCCAGGTTTGGCATCATCGCTGATAATATTAGTTGCGAGTGGGTTGATATCAGCTCTGCTGGCGATCGCTCTGCGATTCAACAATTTAATTCGCCGTCTGAAGCGAGAAAATTTTTAAATCACACGCCGGGATTAGTGCGAATTGTGGTTGATGCAGTTTTAGATTACTCAGCAAACATCACTTTAGCAACAGCGTATAGCGAAATAGCTAGGCATTACCGGGCAATGAGCTTTCCTCCGAATATTGAAGTAGGCTACCGCCGGACAAATATAACTTTTAGACTTGAGAGCGACGAGCATTTATTGCCAGTCGCTTTTTTAGCAATTTTGCCTTTTAATGATGCTTTAGACACTCAGAAAAATATTGTGGCTGTTAGCAAAAATATCGCAAGTCAAAATTTGAATAAAAACCGAATTGTGCAGTTGTATAAAGGATTGAATGCAGCGATAGATAATTTAAGTGAAGCGAAGGAAATGCTGCAAATAACACTAGATTTAGCTCGGGAGACTAAGTTTTTTCAATCGCCTACCCAAACTATTTTAATTAGTTCTGGGCAGGAAAGTTTGACCGTGCAGTCTCACCCGAATTTTGGTGGGCGAGGTGGAAAAAATCAGGAGAATAAATTCAGTGTGCCCGATCGTCAAAAAGTAGTTGATTTTCTGGCAAGTTTTGATTATGTTGATTGAGCAATATCAACTGTGACATCGATTGATTGAGGTAGAAGTCCACAACTCGCTGCTCCACTTCTTGCGATCGCACTCCGAGCCGCACTGGCCCCACCATTTAACGATGGCGCGGCTCGTGGCGCGGGCTTTGCGCTTGGGGCGCAGCGCTCTAATTCAAACGGGGCTTCCTGCAGGAGCTTACCGACAGCGGTATCGAGTCAGCTATTTGCTGCCGGTGTTGATGTGGCCCGATCCGGTGATTTTAGTTGCGCCGACACCGCTGCTGGAACATTTGCAGCGGGTGGAAATTCCTCGCTTGCAAGAGTGGCTGCAAACAGAGAAGCCGATCGAGATTTATTCCAATAATGCCGATTTCCAAGGGCTGATGCTCATAGATCCAGAGTCTTGGCTGGCGGATAGCTTGGCGGAAAATTCGGAACTTCGCGGCAATATTCCGACAATTATCGACGGTGTGGATGATTTGGAAGTTTGGACGCGCCAGCAGTTGACTGCGGGTTTGCAACCTCCTGACTGGAATGATTTAATGCAATCTGAGCCAATGCTGGCGGATGAAATCCTCCAAGTGCGGGTACTGCTAACGCGGGCTGTGTTTCTGCATCCAGCTAAGCCTGACGAGTGCTATTTGCTGGAAACGGCAGAGCAAAATATTTTGGAGGGGCTGCTAGGAAGGATCGAGCTTAACGGGCTGATTCCGGCTGCTTGGAGCAATTTTTGGGATTGCTGGCAAACTAACGGCCAACTGCGGTGGGCGCAAATTCATCGATCGAGCGGGTCATTTTCTCTCTACTGCGCGCCGGTGCAGGTGGCGGAGGTTTTGGGCAAAATTTGGTCTGCGGTGCCTGTGGTGTTGATTGGCTGTGCGGTGGATGTGGAACAGAAGGCGCCGATCTTCCGGCAAATGATGGGATTGCCGGAGTTGACGAGTGTGAAGTTTTCGCCCGATCGACAAAACGAATTAATTCAACTGTACATTCCCAACTGGCTGCCGCTGCCGAATACGCCGGAATTTCAGGGTGTTTTGATTCAAGAAATTCGGACTTTGCTGTTGATGAGTGTGTCGGTGGCGGGTTTAACGGTGCTGATTGTTGGTGATGTACCGCTGAGGGCTCGGCTGGCGGCGATTTTGGCTTCTGAGTTCGGTTCTCGGGTGCAGGTAGAAAAAACTGATATGGGGGAGAATGGGATTTTGGTGAGTGGGTGGGAGTTTTGGCGGGAACATCAGGGGGAGTTGAGTGTGCCTCACTTGCTGGCGATCGCAACTTTGCCGCTACCTTCTTTAGAGAATCCTTTGGTGGCGGCGCGTGTGGCTGATTATAAGGAGCAGCGCAAGGATTGGTTTCGGTTGTATTTGCTGCCGGCGGCGCTGAATGAGTTGCAGCGGGCGATCGCGCCGGTGCGAGAACGTCAGGGGGTTGTGGCGATTTTTGACAGTAGGGTGATTCACCGCAGTTACGGGCAGCAGGTTTTAGGGGCGCTGAGTCCGTTTGCGAGGATTAATTATTTGGATACGACTTGGCTGACGCAGGCCTGAGATGACCTGTTGGCCTATAATTTGGTTGGTTATACAATTGAAATCTGATTTAGCAGACAAAAATTATGGGTGAAGCTAAGCGTCGTAAAGATTCGATCGGCGACGAATTCGGTAAAGAAGAGCGCATCGTTTCGTGGCTGCCAATCACGAAAACCCAAAGCGAAGATTTTGTGAGGTGGACATCTCGCGGAAGCTGGATCGGGATTAGTCTGTTGGTGGGTTGGTGGATTGTGGTGCGGTTTGTCGGCCCTGCGGCGGGTTGGTGGGTGGTTGATTGATGCTAGGCTCGACAAATGCCTGTGTTGTGGGCATTGTGTCGAGTGCAACTGAATTTTTTGGAAAATTAAGTTGCGAATATCGAGTGAGTGTGATATGTTAACGATCTGCGGGCAATTAGCACAGTGGTAGCGCACTTCCTTCACACGGAAGGGGTCACTGGTTCAAATCCAGTATTGCCCATTCAAAATTTATGGCGACTCATTTTGAGCGATCGCAGGAATAGAGGTAACTTTGTGATCCAAATAATTCTGAACTCAGAACAAGAAAAGTTATTGCAACAACTTTTAGAAACAGGAAAATATACAACCCGCGATCGGGTAATTACTGATGCTTTAAAAGCTTTGTCAGAAAAACAGCATCTTAATCAACCTCGGCAAGTAGTAACGATTCTTTCAGGAAAAACTGCACAAGATTTACTAGCAGAAAAAATCAAAATCAGCCAAGAAATTAAGAAGAGTTATCAGCCCGATCCGCACCGACAAGCTTTAACTGAAGATTTTAACAACTTATGTGAAGAAACCCAGGCTTTACACGCCGATCGTCCTTTAACTGATGAAGAAATTGCCGAAGAAATTGCAGCTTATCGGAGAGGAGAATGAGAAACGGACGGGAAATAAAAAGGAATTGGTGTTTAGCTTAAGCTTCAACATATTCGCAAATAGAGACAGGTTCAGGAATAGGAAAAGCATCCTCTTGTAGTCCTTCAATATGAAATGCGATCGCCTCTTTAATTAAATGCCTTACCTCTTCTAAACTTTCAGCCACAGCTACACATCCCGGTAAATCGGGAACATACGCACCGTAGCTAGTTTGACCTTTTTCAATTACAACAGCATAACGCATTAATCTTCCTCCTCTAGTTGAGATTGTCGCAAAACACTTTTAAGCGTACCAACTGGCATATCAACGCCTAAATTACCTGACACAGTTACAGTTCCAGCCTTTTCTGGGTGTTTAAATTGACGGTGACTGCCCCTTGTTCTAGCTAAATAAGTAGTAAGACACAATTAATTACACAAAACTCTGGGCTACAAGCCTTGTCTAGTAAAGAATCAGCAAAAAATCAGTGTGTAATTAATTCTGTCCAATTACTTACCAATCATCATCTTCTAACATTTTAATAACTTCTCTAACTTTCATTGTTCATCTATCTATAAAACTAATCAACTCCCACACTTTTATTCCGATAATATACTCTAACTTCAGCAACCTCTCCATTGTAATCTGCGCGACTGATAAAAAACCTTATCCTGCTCAATCCGAAGACAATGTTTAACAATGCCAAAACAGCCGTAGCACGGGCTGCAAGCGGGACGCGATCGCCCAAACCCCCCTTTTATTTATACTACATATATGTTACACTAACCTTGTAGCTCGTGCCCCGCAGGAGGTTCCCTCATGGCAAATGCCAATATTTCCCAAAATTTCAACTTAATCATCCCCGCAGGAACCCAAATTGTCACCAAAATCGAAGTCAAAAACCCTGCAACTAACGAATCTTGGAAACCGGGATTAGTAGGTGTCATCGTTCAATCGCCTACGGACAATTCCCACGCATATTTAGTCAAACTCCCAGACGGAACACAAGTTAGTTTGCGGCGGCACGAACTCAGCATCCGCAAGCAGTTTCAGAGCGAAGGATTGCAGTCAGGAGGAGATTTTCTTGCAGAATACAACCTCTATGATTCTGTAATTTACCGCTGCATTGTTGGTTCCAGAGCCTACGGTTTGGATAACGAGCAATCCGATACAGACAGGCGTGGGATTTACCAGCCGCCGGCAATACTTCATTGGTCGCTTTACGGCATTCCAGAACAATTGGAAAACAAGGAAAATCAGGAATGTTATTGGGAACTGCAAAAGTTTCTGGTTTTGGCACTAAAAGCTAATCCCAATGTGCTAGAATGTTTGTACACGCCTTTAGTAGAAACCGTTTCTCCTGTAGCACAAAAATTGCTAGAAATTCGGGAAATCTTTCTGTCTCAATTAATTTATCAAACTTACAATAGCTACGTTTTGTCTCAATTTAAAAAAATGGAGCAAGACTTGCGGAATACAGGAGAAGTGCGATCGAAGCACGCTATGCACTTAATTCGGTTGTTACTGTCAGGAATTACGGTGCTGAAAGAGGGGTTTGTGCCGGTGCGGGTGCAGGATTTTCGATCGCAATTGCTATCAATTCGCAATCAAGAAATATCCTGGGATGAGGTGAATCGCTGGCGGTTGAGCTTGCACGCAGAGTTCGATCGCGCTTTTGCAGAAACTTCCTTACCGGAACGTCCTAATTACGAGAAAGCTAATCAGTTTTTGATTAAATCTCGTAGAAGTGCGATTTTAATCGGCGATTGAAATCGCTTCTTGTCAAACAAAGTCCGCGCAACGCGAGACTGAAGAGAAAAATGATAGAATACATTTCCAATCTAGCCAAAATTATCTCAGTTCGACCTTATCCGCTGCTGTTTGCGACTGTCAGCGGATCGCATTTATACGGCTTTCCTTCCGCAGATTCTGACTTCGACTTGCGGGGAGTACATATCTTGCCGCTACCGAAAGTAATTGGACTGATTTCGGGAGAAGAAACAATCGAGGTTTCGGAAGTTCGGGAGAAAATGGAACTCGATTTAGTCACTCACGATATTAAGAAGTTTCTTGAGTTGCTGTTGAAGCGCAACGGCTACGTGTTGGAACAACTGTATTCGCCACTCATAGTTTATACTACCAAGGAACACGAAGAGTTAAAAGAACTGGCCTCGAACTGCATTACCAAGCACCACAGCCACCACTATCTCGGTTTTGCTCAGACTCAATGGAGATTGTTTGAGAAACAAAGCCCGCGTCGAGTTAAGCCGCTGCTGTACGTTTATCGGGTGTTGCTGGCGGGGATTCATTTGATGCAAACGGGGGAAGTTGAGGCGAATTTGGTTAAACTTAACGACAAGTTCCAGTTGTCGTATATTCCTGATTTGATCGATCGCAAGCTGGCTGGGGAGGAAAAATCTGTGCTGGAAGATACAGATATTGAATTTTATCAGCAGGAGCGCGATCGGCTAATCAATTTATTAGAAGAGGCAAGTTTGACAAGTCATTTGCCGTCAAATCCTGATGCAAAGGTTGCTCTTAGTGAATTCTTGGTAAAGGTGAGGATGGCATCTGTGAACTAAGCTGTTTCACTTCTAATTAGTCGTTTGGTGCGCCGAAGATTGCAGAACATCTATTCCCAGACAAAGTAATACTAAAACAACCGGGTTTTTGATTGTGATTCAAGACCAGAATGCAGTATTTTCGTTCTTCATCAAACCCGGTTGTAAGTGATTTACCTTGAGATATTTGTGTTGGCTGGTTCGCTGAGGGCGGGTATGCCGATATTTTCATGTTCTGTAACCTGTGTTTGTTTTCCGGGTATGTAAATATTCCAACTTAACCCGCCTAAATATGTCTTGATATATGACGTTAAGGCGTGGATAAATACTACGATTCCCAGCATTTCTAATGATTCTTCAACCGTCACTATTATCCGGTAAGGTATATTATCTTCTCCCGCTACAGAAGCTTGGTATCCCCCTACCATTTCCATCCCTAGCGCTCCTCCAATATAAATAACGGTTGCCGCAACAAACAATTTTCGTGTAGGAACAGGAAGGTGGAACAGAAACTTAATGTAGGATAAGAGAAATATCACTACTAGAATACCTATCGGCACAATCCAAGTAAAGTAAAGAATTCCTGTAGCATTTAGCATGGTTCGCATCGGTTGTACCAATTTTTCGTGCAATTGACCGGCTTCGTCTATAGATATATATAAAAATATGAATGATAAAACTTTCCAGTGATTCTTGTAGCGACAACTATCCAAATTTTTAATATAGGCGATCGTACCCAGCAAGAAAGAACAAAATAGCAATGCCAAAGCTGAGTATGCGGTTGGAATGTTTCGCTCGGAATTAACGCTGAATACCTTGACGAAGTAGTTTTCAGACCGGACACCAGGCAAGAAGTACGCGGCCATCTCGCTTAAAAAAGATATTACAACCAGACAGGTTACAACTCGAAGCAAAAATTGGGTGATAGTCCCAGGAGTTAGAGGAATTTGGAATTTCATTTTTTCTTAACCATTTGTTTAATTTTTGATTAAGCATATGTTATCGAAAAAAATCTTTTCTCGGTATATCTACGGGAATAGATGAGTCATCGCGGTGAAAAATTTATTTTTCTTTACGGTAAAGTTGTCGCGGGATTAAGCAATGTAGCAGATATCGATCGCCCTTAATTTTATTTTTGCAAATTAAAAATTTATTGATTGAAACGTAAATTAGAGATATCCAAAAATGAAGCTGAAATCCTGACTGCGGTTGAGCAGAGCTCTAAATTCGATCGATCTCTGACAGAGAAACTCGGCTTCAGAGAGCCGATCGCCCTAAGTGCGGAGAATTTCTGACATCAAAGGCGATCGCCAATCTCAGTAAACACTCTGAGATCGAACAAGAGACAGAATTAACCGGAGATTAACACTCCTAGAGGCATTAAGACCGAAGAAACCGGGTTTTTTACGTGATATTTCTGTCAAAACAGATAATTTTCGTCCATCAAACCCGACTTCCGATCGCCCATGTCTCCCACACTAATTAACTAGAACTCTTGCAAAAATCCAAAGCACCCCACCCTGCAACC